>CAJORE010000121.1 GCA_905236595.1 uncultured Selenomonadaceae bacterium
AAAACGCCGGTCAGCCGCTCCAAAGTGCCGGGTTTGTTTTCCAAGAACACGGAAATTTGCTTGACGCTCATTGTAAGTCACACTCCTTATCTTGGGGTATCGCCAAAATCTTCTGTGTGCGTGTGTGATTTGCCGGTTGCGCCGACGACGGCACAGTCGACGAATCGCAAACGGTCTTTGGACAGCCCCGATAAATATGTCGATTAGATTTTGCGATTGTCAACGACGCGTACTGCTTTGCCTTCGCTGCGGGCAATGGTTTTGGGGGCGACCAGCGTCACTTTGGCCTTTATGCCGAGCATATTCTTAAGGCCGTCGGACAACACTTTGCGCCGTTCGTCGATTTCGCCCACGTTATCCGTAAACATATCGGGCGTCATCTCCACTTTCACTTCAAAAGTGTCGGTGTTGTTGACGCGACCGATGATTATTTGGTAATTTGCCGCATAGCCGTTGTTCAAAAGAACCGTTTCGATTTGACTGGGGAATACGTTTACGCCGCGAATGATGAGCATATCGTCGGAGCGACCTTTCGGTTTTTCCATGCGTATATGCGTCCGCCCGCAGGAGCATTTCTCCCGCGTCAAGCGGCAAATGTCCCGCGTACGGTAACGCAACAGGGGGAAGGCGCGCTTGTCAAGCGATGTAAAGACCAATTCGCCTTCGGCGCCTTCGGGCAACACTTCGCCGGTATCGGGGTCGATTATTTCCGCCGCGAAGTGATCTTCGTTGATGTGCATACCATGTTGTTCGGAACACTCAAAAGCTACGCCGGGACCCGATATTTCCGTCAGGCCGTAGATGTCATACGCCTTTATGCCGAGAGTTTTTTCGATGTCGCGGCGCATTTCCTCCGACCAAGCTTCGGCGCCGAAAATGCCGGCCTTCAGCGGAATATCGTCCGGCTTGTAGCCCATTTCTTTCATGGCTTCGCCCAAATATGCGGCGTAACTTGGGGTGCAACAAAGAATCGTCGCCTTTAAGTCCATAATGAACATTATCTGCCGTTCGGTGTTGCCGGAACTGCACGGGACGGTGAGCGCCCCGAGACGATGCGAACCGCCGTCAAGCCCGGCGCCGCCCGTAAACAGCCCGTAACCGTAAGCTATGTGGCACACGTCATCTTTGCTGCCGCCCGCCGCAACAAGGGCGCGGGCGCAACAATCGTTCCACAGGTCGATGTCCGCTTGCGTGTAAAACGAAACGACCCGTTTGCCCGTGGTGCCGGACGTTGAATGAATACGCACACATTCGGCGAGGGGGACGGCAAGCATACCGTACGGATAAGCCGCTTTTAAGTCCGCTTTCTCCAAGAAGGGAAGTTTGTAAAGATCGTCAATGCCGTGTATGTCATCCGGGGCAACGCGCTTTTCTTCCATTTTTTTGCGGTAGTAGGGAACATTGTCCCACACATGGCGCACTTGTCTTACCAATTTCTCGTCTTGCATGGCGCGAATCTCTTCGTGCGACGCACACTCAATTTCCCGTTGAAAATAATTTGCCATAAATTTTTCCTGCCTTCGTAGCTTTGTGGAAATCTCCGAAAATTTTTGCTTCCGCGCATCTTAAAACTGCCCGGCGCAATACGGGATGGACGCTTTACGGGCAAACGGCCAAGTACCGTTTGTCATCCTTGTCACCGTCTATTATCCTAAAGCCCGTCGCGGTCTTTGTCAAGTAGCGTTAAGGCAAAGTCGCGGTTTGGCAACGGCGGCTTTGAAAAAATTTCGCTTGGTGCAAGGATTTTTACAAATGGCGACGAACGTCTTACGGGTAATATTTATGAAAGATTATCGGCTTTTGTCGGTTGGGAAGTGTAAAGAAATAAATTTTAGGTTGGCGCACAGGATAAATTTTTCTGAACGAGGCGAAGGAGCGTGGCGTAGTTGTGCTACGCTAAGCGGCGACAATGAAGTTCGGGGAAATTTTAGACAGGCGGTAACTGAGATTTATTGATGAGCAGTTCCTTGTGCTTGTCAAAACCGTTTGGAGTTTTGCTATGCCTTTTTTTGATATGGATTTATCCGTGCCGTTCCAATATCGAGGAATTTTAGCCACCATTACTTTTCGTGATGTGGCGGACATTTTCATCGTTGCGGCAATCCTCTATAAAATTTACGAGCTGTTGGCGGATACGCGGGCGATAACTCTCATCAAGGGATTGTTGGTTCTTTTGTCCGTCACCGTCTTGGCGAGTTTCTTGGATCTGCACGTCATTGCCTGGTTATTGCAAAAAACCTTGACGCTGATTTTTGTGGCGCTGCCCATCGTGTTCCAACCGGAATTGCGCCGTGCTTTGGAGCATTTGGGGCAGGGCGGCTTTATCGGGCGTTCCGTGTTGCTTGATGACAACGAAGCGCAAAATGTCACCGACGAACTTGTCACCACCGTGAAAACGTTGTCCGCCACCAAAACGGGGGCGTTGATCGTCATTGAACGCAGCATGGGACTTAATGACATAAGTTCCAAGGGCGTGCAAATTGATGGGTTGGTGTCGGCTAATTTTCTGCTTAATGTTTTTATCGTAAACACGCCGCTCCATGACGGTGCGGCCATAATTCGCGGTAAGCGCTTGGTGGCGGCGGCGTGTGTATTGCCGCTGACAAGTCGGCGCGATTTGTCGACGGAGCTTGGCACGCGCCATCGCGCCGCGTTGGGATTAAGTGAACAATGCGACGCTTTGATTATCGTTGTCAGCGAAGAAACGGGGACGATAAGCATTGCGCAAGACGGACATATGATTCGGCATCTAAATGCGGAAACTCTCCGCAAAAAATTGGAGCCGGTATTTTTCAATCGACGCACGACTTTCAAAGAACTCATCAGTAGTTGGCGTTCGCGGGAGTTATCATGATGAATCGCCTGAAAAATGTATTTCGCTACAATTTGCCGATAAAAGCCGCGTCATTAGTCGTGGCCGTTGTGTTGTGGCTCGTTGTCATGGCCGATCAAAATCCGGTGATTGAAGGAACATTTGATGTCCCCATAATGATACACAATGCCCCCGACGACTATAAAGTGGTTATGGCGCAAAATACGGCGACGATTACCGTGCAGGGGTTGCGTTCGCATTTGATTACCGCCGAAGCGTCGAGTTTTTCGGCGGCCGTTGATTTGGCGGATTTGGCGGAAGGGACACATCAAGTGGCGCTTACGGCGACTTTCCCCCAGAATTTTGAGATTGTGAGCATAAAGCCGGAGAGTATTCGCGTAACGCTTGATCCGTATATTGACAGGCAAATTCCCGCCGAACTTATTGTTACGGGACAGACGGCTCCCGGGACAACCGTGGCCAAAGTCGGCAAAAACATGGAAATGGTTACCGTATCGGGGCCAAAGTCAAAGGTCAACACCGTTACCCGGGTCGTCGGTTACGTCGGTTTGTCCGGCAACAACGAAGATTTTTCGTTGAATGCCCCTATAACGGCTATCAATGCCGACGGACGTGAGGTGCAAGAAGTGCGGGTTTTGCCGTCTTCATTGGTTGTCAGCGTGCAGTTGGCAAGGGGGCTTACACGCAAGATAGTCGGCATTGTCGCTTCTGCTGAGATTGTGGATGTCCCGGAAGGATTTACGGCCAAAGTTATAAAGATAAACCCGCAAAAAATAGAAATAGCCGGTGAGGCGGCAGTCATTGATTCGTTGAATGTCGTTAAAACTGAACCGATTTCCGTAGGTGATGCAAATAACAGCGGCGGCAAGATGGTAAAACTCGATTTGCCAAAAGGGGTAACCGTTACCGATCCCATTGTGGCGGTTGATATTGCCTTGACGCCCCAAAATAAAGAAGCCGTACCCGCAGAGGAAAATGCAAACGATGATAAGATTGACTAATCTGCAAATACCCCTTGAATTTATTACTGAACAGCAGGGCGCTGAAAGAAATTTTCCCCGCGAGTTGCTGATTGTTTTCGCCGCCAAAAAACTCAAAGTCAAACCGACGCAAATAAAAAATATAGCTTTGCTAAAGCAAGGAATTGACGCTCGTCGCTTTAAGGGGGCGCCGTTGTCCTTCGTTTTTACCGTCGAGGCGGAATTGGCGGATGTTTCGATTGAAAAAGCAGTTTTGCGTCGCCTGGCTTGCGATAAGGATGTGGCGGCGGCATCACCACCGACGGACGGGGCATCTTTTGCCGCGCCGCAAGTTATAGCGCACGGTATGCGAGGATTTTGCCGCCCCGTTGTCGTCGGTTTTGGACCTTCGGGGATGTTTGCCGCGTTGACGCTTGCCCGTGCGGGATTGAATCCTGTGGTGATAGAGCGCGGGGACGATGTTGACTTGCGTACCCAAAAGGTGCAAAACTTTTGGCACGGCGGTACACTTGACGAAAACTCCAACGTGCAATTCGGCGAAGGCGGCGCGGGAACCTTTTCCGACGGCAAGTTGACCGCCCGCGGCGGTGGCAAACTTGCCCAAGACATCATACACGCTTTTGTCAAATTCGGTGCGCCGCCGGAAATTGCCGTAAACGCCAAACCGCATATCGGCACCGACAAGTTGAAGACCGTCGTCAAAAACATTCGGCGCGAAATAATATCCTTGGGCGGTCAAGTGCGATTTAGAACCTTTGCTAGCGATTTTGTTGTTGACAACGGCAAGGCAAATGCTGTTATAATTGACGGTGACGAGCAACTTGAAGCGACGGCGATTTTTTTGGCTGTCGGTCATTCGGCGCGTGATACTTACGAATGTTTGGCGCACAAAAATATTGCCATGGAGGCCAAGGCTTTTGCCGTCGGTTTTCGTATCGAGCATCCCCAAGAGTTAATTGATCGCGCCCGTTACGGAAAAGATTTCGGCAATAAACTCCTGCCGCCTGCTGATTATATGCTTACATACAAGGATTCATCGGGACGCGGCGTATACACTTTTTGTATGTGTCCGGGCGGTCAAACGGTTGCGGCGGCAAGCGAAAAAGCCGGTGTTGTCACGAACGGCATGAGCAATTTTGCCCGTGACAGCAAAATTGCCAATGCGGCTGTTTTAACTCAGGTAAGTCCCGCCGATTTTGGCGGCGATGACGCACTTGCCGGCGTGCGTTTTCAACGGGGAATCGAACGGCGTGCTTTTTGTCTGGCGGGCGGTGATTACGCCGCCCCCGTATCGAGTGTCGGCGATTTGCTGAACGAAACGAGCGGGACGCGGGATTTCTTGGTGACGCCGACTTACGCACCGACCGTAAGACCCGTTGATTTTCGGCAATGTCTGCCGGATTTTGTTTTACGCCCCATTCGTCATGCCTTAGTGTTTTGGAATCGGCAGTTAGCCGGGTTTGCTGCGCCGGATGCGCCGCTTATCGCGCCGGAAATGCGTTCGTCGTCGCCGGTTCGGTTGTTGCGCGACAAAGAGAATTTTTGCAGCATAAATACGGCAGGGCTTTATCCAATCGGCGAAGGCGCGGGTTATTCGGGCGGGATTGTAAGTTCCGCCGCCGACGGTATACGGGCGGCAATGCGTTACATTGAATCCATTAATGGGAATTTCTAAGAAATTGATATGCGAAAAACGGAGGAAAATTTTTCTATGGCACGACTTTTCGGAACCGACGGTGTGCGCGGCGAAGCAAACTCTACGTTGAAGCCCGAACTTGCTTTTCGGTTGGGCAGAGCGGCAACGTTATACTTTGGGAAAAACACTCGGGCGGAAGCGCCGACGGTTTTAATCGGCAG
>CAJORE010000122.1 GCA_905236595.1 uncultured Selenomonadaceae bacterium
TCATAATCGGCACCGACCGCACCTGTTACGGGACGCCGCCCGCGCCGGACAAAACATGGAAGCAAGTTGAAGAGGAAAAAGGCGGCTACGACAAGAAGCGCGTCCATTTCACGGGTCTATTGCCCCGGGACAAATACATAAAAGCCTTGCAAGCCGGCACGGTACACGTTTATCTGACCCGCCCCTTCGTTTTGTCGTGGTCAATGCTTGAAGCAATGGCCACGGGGTGCTGTTTGGTGGCGGCGAAAGTGCCGCCCGTCGAAGAAGCGGTGACGGACGGCGAAAACGGTTTGTTAGCCAATTTCCGTTCGCCCGAGCATATCGCCTCCCGCGTCATCGAAGCTTTGGACAATCCCGATCTGAGAAAGCGTTTGGGCGAAGCGGCACGGAAAACCATAAAGGAACGCTACGATCTGAAGGATTGTCTGCGCGACCAAATCAACATGATTTACGGAGCCTTAAAATGATTGCGGCAGAAATTTCCCGTGACAATGCCGTGGCCGTGTTATCCGCCGCCATGGACCGACTTATTGACATCGCCGAAAAGCACGACGGCGTCACCTTGAACCAAATTGTAAAAACCATGGAACCGGCCTTTGCCGCCGCCAAAAAACGCGAAGCGGCTCCGCCCGACATCCGCAATATCGTCGTTGTGCGCTTGGACGACATCGGCGACAACATTCTGATGAGCGGATTTTTGCGCGAACTTCGGCGCGGCTTCCCGACAAGCCGCATCACCCTCGTTGTCAACGAAACGGTGTACAATCTCGTCGAACATTGCCCCTATGTAAACGAAATCCTGCCGACCGCCACCGCCATGAACGTTATTTACAGCCAATGGCTTCGGCATATCAAAAAATTTTGCGCCGAAAATTTTTGGCCAAAGGACATAGACCTCTGTCTTATGCCAAGGTGGGATTTGGAAATCCAAGGCGGCGACATCGTCGGCTATTTAACCGGCGCCCGATTGCGAGCGGCCTACAGCGAAAAAGTCTGGAAGGCCAAAATCGAAAAGCGCGAAGGATTTGACAAACTGCTGACAAAGATAGTGTTTCATTCACCTTTTGCCAACCACGAGGTTGAACGAAACTTTTTCTTCTTGGAAGAAATCGGCGTCCCCGTCGTCCGGCGCAACATGGAACTGTGGCTGACAAAAAATGATTACCGGCAAGCCGAACACCTGCTAAATCAACATGACGCCGCCGGCAAAATCCTCATCGCCGTCACCGTCGGCGGCAGTCACCCAAGCAAAGCTTACCCCAAAGAACAATTTTTGACGGCGCTTAGCGAAATTTACGAACAGCAACTTTTATTCGTGTTTTTGGGCGACGAAAAGGACGCGGCCAATGCCGGTTGGCTGACCGAGCGACTGCCCGCCGGGGCGGCGATAAACCTCTGCGGCCAAACCACCGTCCGCGAAGCCTGCGCCGTCATCAACTTCTGTTCCATGTACATCGGCGGCGACACGGGGCTAAAACACGCGGCGGCGGCGCAAGGCAAGCCGGTTGTCGAAATAAATCGCGAAGCCCGGGACAAATATTTTGTGTTGCCCGCGTCGGCGCGTTGCTTTGCCGCGTGGCAAGTCCCCTCCGTCATCTGCCAGCCGGAACACCCCATCGGCAACTGCCTCAACACCACCATGTGTATGGCCGACGAAGCCCATTGCATACGCGAAGTAAAACCTCAAGCCATCGTTGACGGCTACCGCCGTCTGCGCAACCGGCAGGTTTCGTCGTTCCCCGGCCAAGAAAATTGGCAACCGAATCTTGCCGAATATATCCCGCCTGCGGCCAAAAAAATTTTGGAGCTTGGCGCCAAAAATCCCAAACATTCCCAAAACTTTTCGGCCATAAACCCCGCCGCCGTTTATATGGCGGTGGCCAAAGACGAACAAACAGCCATGCGCGCCGTGTCCGGCAGCTCCGCTATCCCCGCCGCCGCAGTCTTTGCAACGTTTAATCCCCAAATTCTAAAGGACAACGGCAACGTTTTTGACTGCATCATAATCCACGACGATTGGTTGCGCGACAGCCAAGAAAACCAACCGGCGCAAAAACTTGCCGCCATAATCGACAACCTTCTCGCCGAAAACGGCACATTGCTGTACTATGTTGTCAATCCGGCTTGTTTTCGCATCGCCTTTGAAAAATTACGCGGCCGCCCGACGCCTTTTGCCGACAACCGCAATTTGGACGAAATAAAAGCGCTGTTTCAAGCGGCAGGCATTGAACTTGATTGTTTGTTCCCCAAGCGGGTCGCCGAAGACGAAGAATATGCGGCATTGCCGCCAATGAAAACATTGTTCGCCGCCGCCAATGATTTATGCACCGGCGAACTGTTGCAAAAATTTACGCCGGACATGAACCGCGCCTACGTTATCCGCGCCGCCAAAAAAAGCCGTCCCCGCCTAAAAATCCACAGCATGATCGGGGAAATAATAACCTCCCGCGTACGCCTGAAGGAGCCGAACAAATATATGGCGCGTTCGCCGTTCATCGTTGCCGACGACAGCCGCAACGGCGCCGGTTTGGAAAACGGCTCCGTGTTCCCGTTGCGCGTGCTCATTCACCAACGAATGACCAGCTACAACATTGATTTGACCTTTAAGGAGATCAACAAAATCTTCGACGCCGGTTATCTCTATATCGGTGAAATTGACGACCATCCCAAAATCTGGCAAAAAGACTACGAAGCGTCGCGGTATATTGATTTCGTCGGTATGCACGCCATGCAGGTTTCAACGCCGCCGCTGGCAGAGATAATAAAAAATTTCAATCCCCATGTATACGTTTTCCAAAATCAACTGTCGGCATTGCCGCCGAAGCGCCATTGGTCAACCGAAGACAATCGCCCCGTCACCGTAATGTTCGCCGCCCTGAACCGCCAACGGGATTGGGCGCCGATAATGCCGGCGCTCAACGCCGTCTTAGAGCAACATTCCCATCGCATAACCGTAAAGGTACTCTTTGATCGCAAATTCTTCGACGCGTTGGCAACGCCAAACAAACAATACATCGGCACCGGCTACCCGCAAAATTTCGTACCCTACGAAGAATATTGCCGCCAATTACACACGGCGGACATCAATCTTTTGCCCCTTGCCGACACGGAAATAAATCGCGTCAAAAGCGATCTGAAATTTATTGAATCGGCCGGTCACGGCACCGCTGTTTTGGCTTCGCCCACCGTATACGAAAATTATGTGCAAGACGGCCAAACCGGGCTTATTTATCGCTCGCCACAAGAATTCGCCGCCAAATTGACTTGGCTTATAGACAATGCAACATTGCGCCGACAAATCGCCGATAATGCCTACCAATATGTAAAGCACAATCGCCTTTTGTGCCAACACTGTGACGAACGTCTTCAAGCGTACGGCGAACTCTTTGCCCGTCTGCCGGAACTGACCAAGGAGGCGTGGGCAAGATTATCGACCATAATGACAAAAAATCGTCAATGATTTTAGGTATCCTCTAAGAAACTCATCCTTTCCGGCCTTTTTCAGCGCCAAAGGCGCGGAAAAAGACAATGGATAAGCAATTTTTCGAGATGCCCTTAAAGTAACCTAATGGCATCTCAAAAAACTAAAAACATTCGGGGTGCAGGGGGCGAAGCTCCCTGCTGGGGTCAAGGGGCAAAGCCCCTTGTGGGTTTGGGCGAAGCCCA
>CAJORE010000123.1 GCA_905236595.1 uncultured Selenomonadaceae bacterium
CCACTACGCTTCGTCGTCATTCCTTGTCTGCCGAAAAAATCCCTCGGCAATGGCACGAACTCATTTATGCAGTATTTCCTTTATTTTATGTAGGTAACCTCATTGCCTTTATGATCGAACATTTTGCGGTGCGGCTTACCGTCGGGCGTTCCGTCGGGATAGCCGACGATAACCGATCCGTACACACGCTCGTCGTCTTTAAGCCCCCGCTCTTTTAGGTAGGCCAAAATCGCTTCATCCTCATTAAGCCAACGAAGCTGATTCACCCAACAAGTGCCCAAATCCAAATCGTTGGCGGCAATCATGATGTTTTCGATGGCGCAGGCGACGTCGGCAACATTATTGCCGTAATCTTTTTTGTTGGCGACGATTATTAAAACGGGGGCATGATAAGCGAAATGATAGCCGCCCTTTTTGGCCTGCATTATCGAACTTTTCAGACTGACGTAAGTATCGTCGTCAGCCTCCATTTTTGCGAAAGCTTCTTCCGCCATACGGGCAAGCTCGTCGATAACCGTCTTGTCGGTCACGACAAAAAAATGATTGCTCTGGCTGTTGCTGCCGCTCGGCGCATAGCGCCCCGCCCGAACCAACTTGTCAATCAAATCGTCGGCGGGAACTTCCGCCTTGAACCGTCGTGTGCTGCGACGCGTCATTATGGCATCAATGGCTTCCATAGACATACAACTCCCTCAAGTCCCCGTGGTTATGGCATTTTTGTTTACGGGGTAATAATGCACGGATAAATCAAACAAGGCATCTTCCAACAACGTCAAGAACTCCGTGCGCGACAAGCCGGTACTCAAAACGGAAAACAGGTACCCGCCGGTTTTCCAATGGACGGCATAACTTTTCTCGTCCATTTTGCAGATGTATGCCTCCATGTCGGCGGTTTCTTTCATGCGCGGCGAAAGATCATACTTAACCCAGTCGTTACTGTAAATCCCGCTTATATCATCCTTGCGATTGGCCGATGCCGCCGCCGTCCGAATTCTCAGCTCGGTTGTTTCGGCGCTTCCGGTGCGATGATAACTAAGATCCGCCAAGTCGCCGCTTATGACGGACACATAATATAAATCCCAACCGGCTACCCGCGGCAAATACAACGGAGCAAACCCCACCGCTTGTTTGGCCTCTTCGTAGGTTTCAAACTCGACAACGGGGTTGGTCATCGTCGCCGATCTTTCCGCATATCCGTAAGACGGCACGGTCAACCCGACAACCAACGCCATCATTGCTCCGCCTATGGCAATTCGTCGCATTTTCGTCCTTCCTTTCACACTTAAATTTTCGGTTTCGATATTACCACAAAAGCATTGCTTCCGCAAGATTGAAGCGTATTTATTGGGGCTTCGTCTGACACTTCCGTCTGTCCCCATGAAGCTCTCGTTATTTTTTTATTTCGGCAAAAGGATTTTAACAACCCGTGGAGAATATGGACTTTGAAAATTATCGCCATCGCACGAACAAGGAACGATGTGCGGATTGATCACCCTCACCGGGAGAGAAACTCTGATGAAGCAATTTGTTTACTCCTTTGAACAAGAGGCGGAACTGAGCGGCATATTGGTTGCTTTCAAAAAGGAATGTCCCCAAACTTTTTCGTCGCTCCTTGTTACCGTCTTTACCCATTGGGATGACGCAAACATTATCGGGCGCCTAACCGAAAAAATCACCGCCGCATTGCCGCAAGCGCAAATAGCCGGCATGACAACTTCGGGCGGCATAAACGACGGGCATCTTGAAATGCACCGCACCATAATAACGTTTATGGTGTTTAACGACACATGGCTTAAAGTGTTCACCTTCGGCGAAGACATTGACCCGGTGGAAACCGGCGATCTGTTCTTGGTCGAGTGTCAGTCCATGAATAATTTGCAGGGCATCGAATTCCTGGCAACGCTCCATACATTCAACGTTCAGGCATTCATGAAACGCTTGGACGATCTGCCCAAGCGCGTGGCTGTTTTCGGCGGCGGCGCCGACAATTACGACGCCAATCACAACACTTATGTGTTCACCGAAAATACGATTATGAACGCCGGCATGGTCGCCGTTTGCTTTGACAGCAAAACGCTCATTGTCCACGTTCATTCGGGATTCGGCTGGAAACCGTTGGGGTCGCCCATGCGCATAACTTCGACCCACGGCAATATGATTGTCCGAGAACTTGACGGACAACCGGCCATTTCCGTCTACGAGAAATACTTGAAAATATCGGGCAACCAATATTTCCACAAAAACACCTTGGAGTTTCCCTTGCTCTTAGAGCGCAATGGCGCCAGCCTCGCCCGTCTGCCCGACGATTACATGGAGGATGGCTCGTTGGTCTTTAACGCCGACTGCCACGAAGGGGAGTATGTGCGCTTAGCTTATGGCGATACCGAAGAAATTTTGCGCCACACGCGCCATATTCAACAAACAATCATCGGCACGTCGCCGGAAGGCGTCTTGGTGTTTAGTTGCGTGACGCGACGCATATTTTTGGGCGACGCAGTAGATTTGGAGCTGAAACATTACCACGACATTGCCACAACCGGCGGCGGCTACACCCACGGCGAATTTGACCGTCGCGGCGGCAGAATCCAAATGTTGAACATGACTCTCGTCACGGCCAGTTTCCGCGAAGGCGCCGTAACCGAACCGCCGGCCAGTCTGCCCGATACCGACGCGGCGGAGATAAGCGACGCCATGAGTTTGGCGCAACGCTTGGCCTGCTTTATCACGGTAACAAGCCAAGAACTTGTGCAGGCCAACCACAAATTGAGCGTTTTGGCCAAACACGATGGTTTGACGGATTTGTTTAACCGCGGCGAGATCGAAGCCCAATTAAAACACCAGCTTGACACTTTTGTGTCGCCGCTGTCCGTCATAATGTTAGACATCGACAATTTCAAGTCGATTAACGACAATTTCGGTCACGAAATGGGCGATTCGGTGCTAAAGACCGTGGCGCAGTTACTCACCCAAAACATTCGCCAAGTGGATGCGGCTGGGCGTTGGGGCGGCGAAGAATTTTTAATCGTCCTGCCCGGCAGCGATCTGAAAGCCGCCATTGCCGTCGCCGAACGCATACGCAAAAAATTGGAGGCTACGGAAATTTTGCCCGCCAAGCGCAAGGTCACGGCCAGTTTCGGCGCGGCATCGGTAAACGACGGCGAAGAGTATTTGGCATTTTATCAACGAGTCGATGCCAATCTCTACACCGCCAAACAAACCGGCAAAAACCGGGTGGTAGCCAATTAAAGGCAAACGACGAAGCACAAACGGTTTTACGGACAACAAAAATCCCGTCCGAATTATTGTTCGGACGGGATAACCGTAACGCCAAGCCCGGCATACCAAGCGTTCAAAAATCAATCGTGGTCGTTGTCATCATCGTGATCGTCATAATCGCCGTGGTCACGATCCATGCCGTGAGCGCCGTCAAAGTTGCCGTGCATATTGTCGCCGCCGCGTTGCTTCATGTGTTTCGCTCCGCCGTCGGCGCGATGTCCGTCAAAATTGCCGTCGGGGTGGGCGCCGGCCACGCGGCGTTCGCCTTTTTTCGCTATTTGATCTTCGGTGACGCCGAATTCTTTGGCAACATCACGCCATTGGTTGTTGATTTTCCGTGCGGCAAGGACGGTATCAACATCTTTGCCGGCGGCCTTGCCGATGCGTGCGGCAATTTCAATATCCCGCGGCGCATAACCGGCATTTAACAGTTCCTGCACTTTGGCTTCTTTGAGTTCGGTGCGCTTGGCTATGCGTACCGCCGCCACCCGCTCCTGTTCTTTGCGAATATCCTCGCCGGAGATGCCAAGTTTTTTGGCAACGTCGCGCCAATCGCTCTTCATGGCCAGAACGGACGCGAAGGATTTGCCGCTCAATTTGGCAAACATTGCCGCTTGGCCAATATCGCGGATGTCCGTGTTGTTTTCAATGGCTTTTGCCACTTCGTCTTTCTTAACGCCGTATTCGGCGGCGATGTTGGCGGCAAGTTCATCTTTGTTTATCTGCGGCATTTGCCGAGCCCCACGCACCGACCCTTTGGCCTGTTCGTTCTGAACGCTGCTTGCGGCATTTACCGTGTAAACGCCGATGCCGCCCGCCAACATTACGGCGCCGACGGTGACGCCCGCAATAAATTGCTTGGTTATGTTTTTCATGTTAATCTCCTGCTTTCCTGTTCCCTAAAGTCGGCGGTTCGCGGTTGCCTTGACAAACCACCGCGACCGTTGGCTGTTATTATGGACGGCAGATATTAAAATAACTTAAACTCAGCATTAAAAAATTTCTTAGGGAATCTTCCGAAAACTCCTTGGCATTAACCGACGATCGCGCCTTCGTTGCGGAAAAATCGGCAACAACCAAAAGCTTTTTTGGAGATACCCAAAATCAAAAGGAGAGTTGTCACAATGAACGAACAAGAATTGGCAAAATTAGTGCAAAGCAAACTTGATGCGGCTTATAAAGCAAGTGAGCATCCGAAAAAATTTTTCATCACCGAAAACGGCCGCGGCGTTACCGACGGCGGCGATCTTTATAACGCCGTGTTGGACGATGTCATGCGCGTTATGAATAAGGCTTTGACCGATATATTGGCCGAAGTCGTCAAGAAAAAATAATCACGCCTAAATTCCATTCCACCACCGCCAAAAATCCCCCGCCTTGAAAGCGGGGGATTTTTTATCACTCTTCCAAATGCCACTCTTCGCGAATGGACTTCCAGCGATCGTGTATCCAGAACCAATCTTCGGGATATTGGCGAACGTGGGCTTCGATAACGGCATTTACTTCTTGCGTTGTCCGCCTTATGTCCGCTTTTTTGTCTTTGGTTTTGGTAACGTATAACGGCGGATGTATAATGGCCTCATGCCGACCGTCGGCACGACGGTGCAAAAACAACGGCACGATCGGCGCATCGTTGTAGCGGGCAAACGCCGCCGGCCCTGTGACGCAATTTGTCGGTCGTCCCAGAAAATCTATTATTATGCCGTCGTGTATATCCGGATCCTGGTCGATCAACAAACCGATTGCCCACCCCTCTTTCAACATATTGAACATCTCACGCACACCTTTTTGATAGGTAACGTGCATATCCATAAGTTCCCGATACTCGGTGATAAATCGGTCGGCGCCCGCCGATTTTTGCTTTTTGCCGACGGCGACCGTCCTAATGTTCAAACTCGCCAACGCCGCGCCCAACAATTCCCAGTTGCCGCTGTGACTTGTCACCGCGACGCCGCCTTTGCCCTCATAGCGCATCGACGCAGGAATATTCTCCGCTCCGGTGAATATAATGTAATCGGCAAGATGTTTTTTCATAACGGGGAAACGCAAAACTTCCACCGCCATAATACCGAAACGCGTCACGCTTTGCTTGGCAATGCGCCGTGCTTCGCCGTCGTCAACGCCAAGGCACCGCACTATGTTTTTGTGCGCCATCACCTTGCGCCGTTTGGGCAACACTATCCAAAACAATTCACCCAAGACTACGCCGATAAATTCCGCCAACCGGCGGGGCAACAAACAAAAAATCCGGCTGAAAAATTTCGCCACATAATAAGTCATAACAACACCAAAAAATCGCAAATCAAGTGACTTGCCGCCGCCAATACTCGGTATCCTCTTTTGACAGGGGCAAATCTATCGTATCGCCGTTGTCGTAATAGTAACGAAAGCGAATCGACTCCGCTTTGCGAATCGCCGCCAAACTTGAGCGCGGCAATTCGACAAACAATTTGTTTTCGTTTTGGAACCGATACTCGCCGTCATCCGCCCGCGACGCCCCCCGGCTGTCCGCACCGAACAAACCGAACAAGTCAACGGGCGGCGAAGTTTGCTTGACAGCGGCCTGCATCTCCCACGGCGCACCGTCCGTATACAAAATAGCTCGCGGCAAAAGCTTTTCGCGTCCGAAACGATAATCCCACAGCGTAAAGACAGCTCCCTCCAACTTGCCGTCCTCCGTATACGACGAACGAAAATCAATGTGGCAATACGCCGAAAGATGCGCTGCGGTACGATTGTCGTAATGCCATGTGTAAGAAATGCCGAAGGCGCCCAAAAGAACCATCATCGCCCCAAAGAACGTAACAAAATTTTTCATCATCCTAACGCGACTTATAAACCCGCGGCACCCGGTTCGCCACCAAACAGGTTACTTCATAGTTTATCGTGTCGATAAACGCGGCGGCCTCGTCGGCGCCTAACCCTTCCGCGCCAAACAAAACGGCCGCATCACCGACACGAATGTCCTCTATCTCCGTGACATCGACCATCGTTTGATCCATGCAAATGCGCCCCACAATTTTGGCACGGCATCCGTTTATCAGAACGAACCCTTTTTTGGCGTAAGCACGAATGTAACCGTCGGCATAACCGACGGCCAAAGTAGCTATACGCGAAGGACGCGTCGCCACAAAATCGCAACCGTAGCCAATGGGATCCCCCGTTGCCACATCCTTTATCATCACCACTTCGGCGCAAAACTTCATAACGGGCAACAACCCCGCATCGTGCGGCATATCCGGAGAGGGATAAAGCCCATACTCAATGATTCCGGCGCGCACCATATCAAAATGTGCATCGGGGATATTAAGTATTGCCGCCGATTCGGCAATATGCTTCAAGGGTACGGATATGCCGAAGGCCTCCACATTGGCTATGGCTTGGCGAAAACGGACAAGCTGCACGGCAGTAAACGATTGGTCGCAAGAATCCGCCGCC
>CAJORE010000124.1 GCA_905236595.1 uncultured Selenomonadaceae bacterium
CGGAAACAAGCCGTGTAGCAACTAAAATATTCGGGCAAATCAGCCCCATCCAAAATCTCGTCGCGGTGATAATTGGTCGTCGGTACTTCGGCGGTGGGGACAAGATAATAATCCATGCCCTCGACTTTGAACATATCTTCGGCGAATTTCGGTAACTGCCCCGTGCCGATCATCGAATCGCGATTGACGATGTAGGGCGCCAACATTTCCTTGTAACCGTGCTTGTCGGCGTGCAAGTCCATCATAAAATTGATGCACGCCCGTTCAAGCCGCGCCCCCAATCCCTTATAAAAGGTAAACCGCGCCCCCGTCACCTTGGCGGCGCGTTCGGTGTCCAATATATCCAAGGCTTCGCCGATTTCCCAATGGGCTTTCGGCGTAAAGGAAAATTCGCGGGGCGTACCCCATTTGCGCATTTCGGGATTTTCGCTGTCATCTTTGCCGATGGGGACATCCTCTTTCGGGATATTCGGCACGTTAAGCAAAATGTCGCGCAATTTTTCTTCGATTTCCTTTACCTGCCCGTCAAGTGCGGCAATCTCGTCGCCCACTTGGCGCATCTCCTTGATAATGTCCGTCGCATCCTCGCCCGCTTTTTTCTTGGCGGCGACTTCCTTGGAAGCGGCGTTGCGTTTTTCTTTTAATTTTTCGACTTTTTGCAAAACCTCACGGCGTTGCTGTTCAATTTCGGCAAAGCCGTCGAGATTAAAACTGTTGTTGCGGTTTTTGAGCATCTGTTTCACTTCGGGCAAATGCTCGCGAACATATTTTATGTCTAACATTCTTTAGATATGCTCCTTCTATTTTTCGGCAAAGCGCCTTATTATACGCGTGCTTCAAAGCGCGGCGGCACGCCATCGCCGTTGTTCCCGTCCGGCGCTTTCGCGGGCGAGTTCGTCTTGACTGCGCCGCCGACAAAGATTTTTTGGCCGAAAGTCTTAAACACCACCACCGCCAATATTACGGCAACGGCAAGGCTAAAGCCCCAATACAATGCGCCGTGGCCGCCGTTCGGAGGCGTGTAATCCTTTAGCGGCGAAGCTGCCTTGGTTGATGTTTGAGGCGATGTCTTGTTTGATGCTATCGGTGCCGACGCTGTCTCGTTGTCTGCCGTATCCGCCAAAAAACCGTCATTGATTTTTGCGGTGCCGTCGGTTTGTTGTGCGTCGCGCCCTCCCGTCTCTTTCGTCGGCGACGTTTTTTGTTCGCGCCGCCCGGTGGGAATCGTTTTTTTGGCGGGGAGATGTTCCGTCGTCCCGGTCGTTGCGGCGGCGTTGCCGTCGCTTTGGGTAACGGCGTCGCCGTTATCGGCGGTCTTGGCGTCCTTATCGCCGCTCACCGTTGTTTTGCTTAATGCCCCGTTGCCCGTCGCCACATAATCACGCGCCCGTTGCTCGTCGCTCATGGACGGCGGTTTGCCCTTGACGATATGAACGGTTCCGCCCTCGGTCAATTCGACGCGAGGCATGACCGGCGGCGTCGGCGCCGCCGGGGGAGCGGGTATATGAACTGCCATGTTTAGAGCAACGTACGGCGAAGTTCCTCGCCGGTTTGTGCCGCCAGATATGCCGGGGCAATATCGAGTACGGTTTTGGCGCCGCTTTGCCCTTCCTTTTGCAAACGATATGCCGCCCGCGCATAGGCCACCAACACTCCCGCCGTAAATTCGGGATTGGAATCAAGCTTCAGACTGAACTCCGCCACGTGTTTATGTTCATGCTCCGCGCCCGTCGCACCGGATCGCAGGACAAAACCGCCGTGGGGCAACCCGCCGTGATTTTTGTCCAATTCTTCCCGGCTCACAAAATGAACCGTGGTATCGTAATCGGCGAAATAATTCGGCATTGTCTTGATGTCATGCTCGATTGCCGCTTTATCGGCACCTTCCTCGGCCACGACAAAACATTCGCGCAAATGTTTTTGCCGCGCCGTAAGCGTCGGATTTTCACCGTTGCGTACGGCGCTTAATGCGCTCTCAATCGGCACGGTGTACTGCTTGGCATCCTTGACGCCCTTCACGCGACGAATGGCATCGGAGTGACCTTGGCTCACGCCGCGCCCCCAGAAAGTATAATCGGCACCGTCGGGCAATACCGCGCCGAAATAGGTTCTGGCCAACGAAAACAAGCCCGGATCCCAGCCGACGGAAATAATTCCGATATGCCCCCCGCTTTTTGCGGCTTTGTCCACCGCCGCAAAATGTTCGGGGATTTTGGCGTGTGTATCAAAACTGTCCACTACATTAAACAATTCGGCCATGCGCGGCGTTTGTTCCGGCAAATCGTTGTAGCTGCCGCCGCACATTATCATGACGTCGATGCTGTCTTGCCATTTTGCCGCATCGTTTGCGCCGACCACCGGCACATATCCGTGAGGCGGAACATTGGCCGGATTGCGCCTGGTAAATATCGCCGCCAATCGCATATCTTCGGCGGTGCGCAAAGCAAGTTCGACGCCGCTCCCCAAATTGCCGTAGCCCATAATACCGACATTTATTGACATAACTAACGCTTCCTTTCTGTATAATGCCGCTTATTCTACCATAACGATGCCGAATTTTCAAAAAAATTTTCGTCAAGTGGTAAATAAGCACAAAAATTCGATTTATGTGACGTAAGCGGCTTGGGAACGGCTTAAGGAAACGCTGCATAATTCGTCCGCACCCTTGCCGGGTCTTTTTCCGGCATACTGCGTCATTCCTCCTCAGCGTAGCACCACTACG
>CAJORE010000125.1 GCA_905236595.1 uncultured Selenomonadaceae bacterium
AACCGTAGGTTGTGAGTTCGATTCTTACTGCCCCTGCCATTTTGTTTATCTCAGCCGCCGTTCGGAAGAACGGCGGCTTTTTTGCGTGGATAGGAGAAACAGATAAAATGAAAAAGTTCTTATTTTTGTGTTATTCCAAGTGCAGTACCTGTAAAAAGGCGGAACGTTGGTTGACGGATAATGGCGTGAATATTGAAATGCGTGATATAAAGACCGCTAACCCTACGGCGGAGGAACTGTTGGCGTGGCATAAACTGAGCGGATTGCCGCTAAAAAAGTTCTTTAACACCTCCGGCGCATCGTATAAGGATATGGGGCTGAAGGATAAATTGCCGGATATGTCGGAGGATGAGCAAATAAAGTTGTTGGCCACCGACGGCATGCTTGTAAAGCGGCCGATTTTAGTCGGTGATAATCGTGTGCTTGTGGGCTTTAAGGAGGTCGAGTGGGCGGAAAAATTACTCGGCGAGACGCTTGACAAAAAGACAATCGGCAAAGGGTGTGTTCCGGCCTTCGTTATGAAGATTACCCTCAAGGGCGTGCGGCCTTCGGTTTGGCGCAGAGTTGTCGTCCCGCAGAATATGACTTTTCAAAAATTGGGCGAAATTTTTATTATAGCGATGGGGTGGAGCGGGTACCATATGTCGGTATTTGAGATGCCGAAAACCGGCGTTCAGATTGTAATGGGCGCTGGCGCTTTTGGTGCTCGGTTAGGTTTGGATGCTGGCGATCTTTTGGCCAAGAAGGTTAAACTGTCGCAATTTTTGCCCCGGGAGGCCAAGTTTTCTTTTATTTATGATATGGGGGACTATTGGGAACACAAAATAGTAATCGAAAAAGTCATTGATGATTACGAATTTAATTATCCGCAGGTTACGGCTTATAAGGGTAATTGCCCGCCGGAGGATTGCGGCGGATCATGGGGATATGAGGAGATGCTCGAAAATCCTGATGATTATGACGAAGAAGATATGCCGGCTGAATACGATTTGGCCGAGGTGAATAAGGAACTGAAACGTATTCGGGCGCGGGGGTGACGTAAAACGCCGAACGAAAGCGCAACGACGACAACTTAGGAGAAGAACCGCAAAGTGAACCAACATCAAACCGCGACAATAAACCGCGTAGAGCAGGCCATTGCCGATTGTGACTACAAAGTTGCCGCAGATATAGCCTTGGCGGAAGCTATCGCCGCCGATGGTTGCCCGCCGCAAATCTTCTTTTTGTTGGGTAAGGCGTACCTTTTGGGCGGTGACGACGACAAGCGTATTGACGCCGTTTATTGGTTGACCCGGGCTTTGGACAGCGGCGCTTTGGACACGGCGGAAAAAATCCTGTTCTTTGCCGAGGCGGGGAAAAATCTCCCCATGTGGGGCAAAGTATATCGCGTGCTAAAGGCGACGCGGCAAAAAATCGCCGCCGGGACAATGAAGCCGCCGTCCGCATCGGTAGCTTTGGCCTTGTACGAAAATTTGACCATAGCCGCCGGGGCGTTGGGCTTTAACGATGAAGCTTTCGAGGCGGCGCGTATGGCTTTGGCCAAAGCTCAAACGCTTAAAGAACGTGCCGTCAATTTCGGCAATGCGGCGCTTTTGGCGCATTATTTGCCCATAGAAGCCGCCGAACTTTTTAAGTTGCATACCCTTGCCGAGGATGTTTTCGCCGCCGTTGTTCCCTACGAACACGATTTAGCCGCTTGCCGTGCGGAAATTACGGCCACCGGCCGCCGAATCCGCATCGGCTACATATCGCCGGACGCTTGCGACCATGTTGCCGCTCATTTTTTCGTGGGGCTGTTGCAATATGCCGACGGGCAGCGCTACGAAACTTTTTTTTACAGTCTTAGCGCCAAACGCGACGGAATGACGGAGGCAATCGCCGCCGCGGCGGAGCATTTCACCGACGTTGCAGGCATGGATTATGCACAAATTGCCGCGACTGTTTTCGCCGATCACATCGACATATTGGTGGATTTAGCCGGTCACAGCGCCATGAGCGGTTTGCCGGTTCTCGCGTACAAGCCGGCGCCCGTGCAAATATCGGGCATCGGCTACTTGTCAACCACGGGACTTGGCGCCGTTGATTACCTCATCACCGATGGTTTTGTCGATCCGCCGGGTAATGAGAAATATTTGACGGAACAGCCGCTGTATTTAGCTTGTCAATTCGCCCGGGAATATCCCGCCGATTTGCCCGTGCCCGTTGAGACGCCGTGTGAAAAAAAAGGTTACATAACCTTTGGTGTCTTTAACAACTACGCGAAAATCACCGATGAAATGTTGAACTCGTGGCGGATTATTTTGGAGCAAACGCCAAATTCGCGCTTGTTGCTGAAATACAAAAGCTATAAGGACAAGGAACTTGTCGCCATTGCCAAGGAGCGCTTCAAAAAAATCGGTTTGGACGTTGCCCGGATTGATTTTGAACCGGCCAGCCGCGATTATTTGCGCCGTT
>CAJORE010000126.1 GCA_905236595.1 uncultured Selenomonadaceae bacterium
CAACACGGGGCTTTTGACCACGGCGGTGGTGAAGGGCTTGTTAAATCCCATAATGGAGCAAGAGGTAAATTATATAAACGCCCCTGCTTTTGCCAAGGAACGCAACATAAAAATAACCGAGGTCAAGAACAAGGACACGCAGAATTTCTCGTCCCTCGTCACCGTAACGATCAAGAGCGCCGACGGACAATCGGTCGTCGCCGGCACCCTCTTCGGCGAGGAAGGCCGCATCGTCCGCATCAACAAATTCCGCGTGGACGTTGATCCCGTGGCGCGAATAATCATTTGCCCGCACATCAACCGACCCGGCATAATCGGTTCCGTCGGCTCGATTATGGGCGCCGCGAACATCAACATATCCGGTATGCAAGTCGGCAAAACGGATGACGCCGGCAAAAACATCATGGTGCTGTCCGTCGATAACGACATTCCCGCCGAAATCCTGGCAAAACTAAAAGAGATTGACGGCATTTTTGACGCGAAATTGGTGAATTATTATACCGTATAATTCCTGACATCACACCGAAAGCAAACCGAAAATAATTTTTGTGGGAGAGATTTTTTTGGCAAACGAAAACACCGCCCAGAACCAAGAAGTTAAAACGGCAACACCGCCGCCCCCGCCCCCCGGCAGCATGAAAATAAACGTGGGCGAGATCGCCATGCGCGCCGAAGTGAACGGAGCGTCCTTCGGCTTTGACTTCAATTTGGGCGCACGCGTATCCGTCCCCCAAGGGAATTGGCGCGTACGTCTCATTGATCCTTCAACGTCCACCCTCGTTCACGACCAAATGATGAGCGGCGCCACCATCGCCAGCAAGAAGCGCTACTTCATCCCGTGGCGCATCGAAATAATGGATGACAAGGGTCACCTGCTTTTTGTCCACGATTACAACGCCAAGGGCAAAAAGATTTTATTGAAGAACGTCAGCGACGCCCTGGGAGATACCATTGCTTGGATTCCCTACGCCCGCGAGTTCAAAAAAAAGCACGACTGCGAAATTTACTACGCCATGAACCCCGCCATCGCCAACCTGCTAAAGCACGATTATCCGGATATGAACTTCATCGGTCCCGACGATCGTCCTCCCGGTATTTACGCTTCCTATTACTTAGGCTGTTTTTCGCCGTGCCACGATCGCGAATGTCAACCGTCAAGCTGGCACACCCTCGGCCTTCAGCGCAATGTTGCTTCGATACTTGACTTGCCGCGGGTGGAAATCCGCCCGACAATTACGCCGACCAACAAGGAACGGCTCATCAAAGAGCCTTATGTCTGCATCGCCGCCCAAGCATCGGCACAGGCTAAATATTGGAACAACCCCGTCGGCTGGATGGACTTGAACAAATTTTTGTTGAGCCAGGGCTACCGCGTAATTTGCATCGACAAGGAACGCGCTTACGGCACGGGGTACAACCCCAATCGTATCCCTTGGGGGTCGGAAGATTTTACCGGCAACTATACCCTCGAAGATCGCGTGAATATGCTCCAATACGCCGATTTCTTCGTCGGCTTGGGCAGCGGCTTGAGCTGGCTCGCATGGGCGGTTGGCCTCCCCGTCGTGTTGATAAGCGGCTTTAGCCTGCCGGAGATGGAATTTGCCAACCCCTACCGCGTAATAAATTACAACGTCTGCACCGGTTGCTTCAACGACGACGCCTTTGACTTTGAACACGGCAATTTCTTTTGGTGCCCGCGCAACAAGGACGATAAGGATCGCCAGTTTGAATGTACTCGCGGCATCACTTCCAACCAAGTCATCGAAACCGTAAAACGTTTGATGAAAGATTACAAATTTAATCCGCAAAAACACGTTGCCGACGGCAAGAACAAACAGAAAGGGAAATAGCTTTTGATAAGAATTATACGCAAAGATTTACGTTCGACTCTGCGCAACGGCAAAAACATTCTGCACCTAAACATCGTAAGCAAAAAACATTCCTGGCGCAAAATATTGCATCGCGGCGCCAAGAAAATATTGGGGGCGTCCGTCGTCGCCGCCTTGTTCGTATTCCCCGTCGCCAATGCGCTTGCCGCACCGTCCGGCGAACTGCCCAAGGACACTTTCGAATGGGTGCAAAGCACCTCCATGTCCGCCTACTACTTTAACAAGGAGCAGATTTGCTACGGCAAAGGCGCCGACGGATATATCGACCGCAACATTTTGATTGTCCCCACCGTAAAAATATACGGCGACAAGCAAATCGAAGATGTGGTGCAAAAACGGCGGTGGCGCATGGAAAGCACCGACGGCTACGGTGATTTAATCGGCGCGGCGGACTATTTGGAGTTTGACGTTGCCGCCAACACCGTCACCATAACCGAGCATGACGATTTGGATAAAAATTGGTGGCCGCTCACAAAAAATACCGATGCCAAAACAATAAAAATCAACGAGTTATCGGAAAAGGCGGTGGACGGCATTTTTTACCGCGCCATTTTGGCATGGGCGAAAAACAACGATAAAATCGTTCTCGACCACAGCATACGCAAAGGCTTGTCGCTGAAAAAGTAAAAAGACCGATAACTGTTTGCGTGTTACGAGAGCCAAGCCATAGGCTCCGCTATAAGTTGCATCGTATAATTGGACAAGGTTATGAGCAATAATTTAATCGCCGACAACATCGCCGACGTAACGGCGCAAATTCTCGCCGACTACGGATGCGGACGCAACATTGACAAGCTTGATGTCTTTAATGAGCCGGATCGTCACGTCGTAGAGGACGTTATCGGCAAATTGTTCCGCGTGGTTTATCCGGGTTTTTACAAAGACGAACGGTACCGTATGTACAGCGTGACGAACAGTATCGTGGCGCTTATGGAGGATATCGCCTATTTGCTGAACAAGCAAATTACCATCGCCGTAAAATTCAATCCCTGCAAAGCGCACAAAGAAGCGGATGTCGAAGCTTGCGCCGCCATGCTGACCCTCGATTTCCTGCGGCAAATACCGAAAATAAGAAGCTTCATCGCCGACGATGTAACGGCGTCCCTGAACGGTGATCCGGCGGCTTTTTCGGAAGACGAAATAATCTGCTCGTACCCCGGCATTTATGCCATAACCGTTCATCGGTTAGCGCACGAACTTTACCGGCTCGATGTCCCCATAATCCCGCGCATAATGAGCGAATACGCCCACAGCCGCACGGGAATCGACATTCATCCCGGCGCCGAAATCGGACGGCACTTTTTCATTGACCACGGCACGGGCATTGTCATCGGCGAAACGACAAATATCGGCGACAACGTGAAAATTTATCAGGGGGTCACCTTGGGGGCGCTCTCCACCAAAGAAGGCCGCCTCTTGAAAAATGTCAAACGGCACCCGACGATTGAAGACAACGTTACCATTTACTCCGGCGCCTCCATTTTGGGCGGCAAAACGGTCATCGGCAACGGCTCGGTAATCGGCGGCAACGTCTTTTTGACCAAGTCCGTGGCTCCCGGTACGCGCATCAGCGTAAAAAATCAAGAACTTCACTACGACTTATCAAACCAAACCGTCGAAGCCAACGACTTCGACGAGAACAACGCATGGTTTTATGTGATATAAAGAAGCGTTGTTGCTCCGCCCTCATCCGGACGGAGCAACAACGCTTTTTTTCTGCTTATGGGGCATCTCCGAAAACTGCTTGTCCATCGCCTTTTCCGCGCCTTTGGCGCGGAAAAAAGCCGTAAAGAATGAATTTTTCGAGGTTCCTATATTTTTTTCTCGCCGGGAATATCCTTTATGGCGTCATCGCCACGTTGCCCCGTACGAATACGCACGGCATCGGTCAATTCATACACGAATATTTTGCCGTCGCCGACCTGCCCGGTTTTACATATCCGCTCCGCCGTCGCCAAAACTTTTTCCACGGGAATTTCACAAACAACGGTTTCGATTTTGACTTTCGGCACAAGACTTATATCATAGGATGCGCCGCGATACACTTCCTTGTGTCCCTTTTGCAAGCCGCAACCGTAAACTTGGCTGACCGTCATGCCCAAGACACCGATGTCGTTCAAAGCCTCTTCCAACTCTTCCAATTTGCCGGGACGCGTGATAATTTCTATTTTTGTCATGCTCATGGTTTTACCTCCGTTCGTCAGCTGAATGTGGAGCGGGCATAACCGCTTTCGCCGTGCTCGGCAATGTCAAGCCCGATAATTTCCTCGTCCGCATCGACGCGTACCGTCATTACGGCGCTCACGACCCTAAACAGCACATACGAACCGACGACGGCAAAAATATATGCCACCGCCGTCGAAATAATCTGCGCGACCAATAAGTCGCCGCTACCGTAAAAAAGTCCGTCGGCGCCGCCGTCGTTCACGGCGAGACTTGCCCACAACCCCGTCGCCAGCGAACCCCACGTTCCGCCGATACCGTGTACGCCAAAAGCATCAAGGGCATCATCATAACCGAACCGTTGCTTCAAGGACGCCACGGCAAAAAAACATACAACACCGCCCACAAAACCGATTATGACGGCCGGCATCGGCGCCACAAATCCGGCGGCGGGCGTTATGGCGCCCACCCCCGCCACACAGCCAGACACCGCCCCCAATACCGTAGGCTTGCCGTGACATTTCCATTCCACCGCTACCCAACCTAAAGTCGCCGCAGCAGCAGCAGCCTGCGTCGTGACAAAGGCATTGGCCGCCAAAGCGTTGGCGCCAAGCGCACTTCCCGCATTAAAGCCGAACCAACCGAACCATAAAAGCGTCGCCCCCAAAACCGTCATCGGCAAATTATGCGGCACAATGGCTTTCCTGCCGAAATCCCGACGTTTGCCAAGCAAAATACACAGCGTCAACCCGGACACCCCGGACAAAATATGAATGACCAAACCGCCGGCAAAATCAAGCGCACCAAGTTCTTGCAAAAAGCCGCCGCCCCATACCCAATGCGCCATGGGATTATAAATGAGTACCGACCACAGCAAAATAAACAGCGTGAACGCGCCGAATTTCATCCGCTCGGCGAATGCGCCCGTTATGAGTGCCGGAGTTATGACGGCGAACATACATTGAAAGGCGACGAAGGCCAATTCCGGAATAGTTGCGCCCTCCAAAACATTATACCCGATACCGTAAAGCCCCATTTTGCTCAAATCACCGATAAAGCCGCCGACATCGCCGCCGAACACCATGGTGTAACCCACCAAAAGCCACTCGACCGAAACCAACGCCACGATAAAAAAACTTTGCATTATCGTAGTCAACACATTTTTACTGCGTACCATGCCGCCGTAAAAAAAGGCCAGCCCCGGAGTCATTATAAAAACCAGCGCCGCGCTTATCAATACCCACGCCGTATCGCCCGTGTCAATATTCATACAAATCACGCCTTTCAAAGCCCTAAAAAAAAACGGCGTTCCGACGATAATTGCTTATCGCGGGAACGCCGTTGTTCCGTCTTATAAAATTTTATCGGTAATGCCTACGCGCCGATTTTGCCGCCCGTGCCGTACATTTTTATCGGTTCGGGGTTGGGCGCTATCTCCCATACGCCGCACGGACAAACTCCGGCACAAATGCCGCAACCTATGCAACGATTCGCGTCCGACACATATTCCCATGTGCCGTCGTCGTGTTCGATACGCGAAATGGCTTTCTCGGGACACGAATACAGACACATTTGACAATCACGACAAGTGCCGCAACTTATGCAACGCCCCTTATCGTCCGCCGCCGCGCCCAATTCACAGGCATGGCACTTGGCAAAATACGCCGGGGACAAATTCGCGGCGGGAACCTGCGCCTTGTGCGGATAGGGGGCAAAATCCTGCCCCGTCACATAACGGTGCGCAAAATACGCCGCTTTTTTACCGTCGCCGATAGCGTCCGTCAGCCGCCCCGGTTTTATCACGTCCCCGGCGGCAAACACACCGGGCAAAATGCTCTTATCGGCGG
>CAJORE010000127.1 GCA_905236595.1 uncultured Selenomonadaceae bacterium
AGAACATCGGTATTCTTCGGCAACATTTCCGCCGTTTTTGTTTCGGTTCCCGTTCGGCTGTCAACCACCGTTTCCATCGCCATCGCTTCGCTCCTTCCGTCGATTATCTTAGAGCGCCGCTTGCCGCGTCGAACGTACGGTAAGCGGCGACACACAAACAATTTTTAGTGGAGCCGCAAAGATATATAAGCGCACCAAGAACGTATCCGCAGGTTTTGCTATCTGTTTCCGATGGCGGCAAGCGCTCCGGCCACGTTGCCCAAAGTATTCCAAAAGTTGCCGCCGCCGCTTCGGTGTTCTCGTTTTTTCGTCGGTTTGTCGTCATCGGTGTCCGGCGACGTATCGCCGCTTAAATATTTGCCGACGCGCTTATAAAATGCCTTAACCATGTGCCGACACGCATCGCCGTTCTTATCGTCGGCTTCGGCACGATTGAACGTCAACAGGATCCTGCCGTTCTTGTCCGTCAGATTAAGCGTGCCGCCCACATGAGCCGTGTAAACATAATGACCGAAGTGATCGTTTATGACGGTTTTCCAATTGGATATGGTCATTTCATGTTCGTTGCCATTGGCATCGCGCCATTTTTGCTTACGCGAGTCAATCAAATAGTTGCTGGTCGTAGCATAGGGCGCGACCCAACTCCGCGTCTCGTCCCAACGGTCAACCGAACCCGTCACGTAATAATCGGCGACGGGCGCCGCGGCACTTGTCGAATCGGGGTACAAAAACCGCGCCCCCTTTATCCGCACGGCGCCATCCATAACGGCGTAATCGACCGCCCGTCCGACGTATTCATCGCCGCCGCTGACATTTGCCGGAACATGGATGGGCTTAAAAGATATTTTGGCTCCCGTGCCGCCCTTGTCCTTGCCGTCGTTTTTCTTTATTTCTTTTATGTCTTTGCGAAATTCGTCAACAAGGTTTTGAAACATTTTCTCCGTGCTTATGAAGTAAATGTGATGCTTGTTGACATACGTCAAAACTTTTCGCCCCGCCTCGGTGTACATGGTATGTTCCATTTCCATGTGCCGCAGTTGCATGAGTTTTTCCGGGATAAGATGATGCTCCGTCCATGTTTTTTCGTTATAGGTACGGTTGCCTTGGGGGCCGTTCTTTTCCTCGGTCCATGAGCGCATTTGCACGTTGACATAAGTTGCCGGCGATATATGCTCCTCCACGCGATTGCCGCGAATTATCGGCACCAAGTAGGCGTCGGCCATGGTTATATCTTCCACGGCTTTGCCGCGTGCCGCCTCATTGGGGAAATGTTCGTAAAGCGGTTTGTATTTGTCGGCATCGGCGCGGATTTGATTGTTTTCAGCCAACGGACTGCCCAAATCCACCGTGACGTATTTTAATTTGCGGACAAATTTTTTGTCAAGATAATCGTTCATCTTGTAAATTTCCGAACGCTCATTGTCGCTCAACAAGTACTCGTACTCGTTGCCCTTGGTGGCCAAGGGAAAAATGACAAGTTTTTTGTATTTTGGTACATTGGCGTTTTTATCGACCCACATTTGTCCGTAAGCGAACGCCGTCGCAGGAAGCATCGCCGTGCAAAGCATACCGGCAATGATCTTTTTGATGTTCATCGGGAAAATCCCCCTTGATTATATGAAAGGAAAACGAAGGGTAAGTAAATTTCTTTTGCCGCAAAGTGCTACACTTTCGCGGCTATTTTTTTCGCTATTTCGCCGGTGGCTTGCTCCAAGGCTTCATCAAGACATTCGTCGGAAATTTCTTCCGCCCCCACGCGGAACACTTTACCCAGTCGGTTAATCCGGGAATTGGCTTTGCCCGTACCCGTCGCCACAAACACAGCCCGCCCGGTTTTCGTATCGACAATCCGCACCGACAAATCCGCCCGAACCTGAAAATTTTTCATTATTGCCGCTTCGCCGCGACTTATTGTGAAATTGGTCAAATAACCGTATACGAGATAATCGGGTCGTACGTTAAAATCCGTCATAACTCCCGCCGTATCGCCCAAGTCTAACTTTCGCAAGTATGTTTCGTCCACACGAGCCGAAAAAGCTTCGGGGCTGATGTCGATAACGTCATAACCGCGTGCGCCCAAAACATTTTGCAACTCAAAAAGCATGACTTCGTTAAATACTTTGAAATGCTCTACGCGCTCCTCGTTCAAATTCGTATCTTTGACGCGGCTCAAACAGCCGACAATGCCGAAGGTTTCGCTTGCCGACGCCGTATTTACGAACTGCGGCGACAATCCCGCCATAAAAAAGGCCAGAACGATGGCGCCCATCGCCGCAATTTTTTTTCGCACCGTAATCACCGCCCCTCATATTTTTTTTGCGAACCCGGCTTGTCACACAGCTTTTTTGGCGCTGCCGCACAAATCCTTAACCGTTTCTTGCGCTTGGACTTCAAAGAGACATTGAAGCAAATTTTGCACCGTTGCCGCTTGTCCGTAGCGGCCGATAAGACTTAAAATTTGGCTGGTCTTATCCTTTTCGTTCAAGCCTTCGTAAACCATGCCCGTCTGCGTATTGACGAGGTAGAAATTCGATACCGTGCGCAGTTTTTTGGCGCGGAACTCGTTTACATTGACATGGGACGAAAACAAAGAATGTTTCAGACGCGCATCAACTTCTTGCAAATTGCAAAAGAGCAAATACTTGACGCCGTATTTCTCGCCCATCTCCCGCGCCGCCGCCGTACTGTCGGCGTGTATGCGGTAGGGCTTAAACTTGCCGGCGCGCCGCGCTTTCATTTTTTCCTCATCCCAAAAATATTCTTTGCCAAAACGCGCCCGCGCATGACGAATCATCGGTGCATTGGCGCGCTCGACTTCAAACAACGGGCCGTAGGCAATGCAATCCTTGTGAATAAGCGCAAACGTTGCATCGTCGCCGCTCAATTCTTCACCCGGCAACCCCGTTGACAAATACACCTGCACGTTGAAATCCTGCACGGTGTTCAGGGCGTCGGCCATCTCTTCGCGAAAAGTTTCCAAAAAAGACGGTTGCAATTCGTGTTCACCATAGCCGTTCACCTCGGCCAAAAGCAACCCCGGCCCGTTCGCGTTGCCGGAAGTGAATGCGGCAAACGTCGTCGGTGCGGCGCCGAACATGAACAGCGTCGCCGTCAGTAACATCGTCGCCAAAAATTTTTTCAGCATAATCCTCTCCGTAATCGACCGCAAACACCCACCGGTTCAAAGAGCCTTGGTCAGCGTTTGCCGCCCCTCAACATACTCATCAGACCCCGTTGCCCGGTTATGGCATCATCGGCGGCCTGCTCCAAAGCCTCATGGACATCCTCGTCGTCCACTTCCGCCGTGCCGATGTGCAATGTGCGGCTCGGTGCGCGGCGCCGCTCCTTGCCGGACTTGCCCATGCCGCGTCCCGCCAGAACCACTCGCCCGGTTTCAACTTCGACCATGCGTACATAAACATGGGCAAAAACTTGATAACTGTTGCCGGAAAAGGAATTGGTCTTCGTCTTTGTCGAAAGACTGGTCACGCTGCCAAGCACCATATATTGAGCGCCCAACAGCTTGCCGATTTTCGCCGCACTCGCCTCGTCGATAAGCCCCGTTTTGCCGAGCGCCATTTCGTCGATTAACGCATCAAGCCGCTCCCGCTCAATCATGTTGAACATACCGGTCATAACCAAATTCATATCCGCCGCATCACGAGCCAAAGATATGTCCATACGGTCATCAAGGTCGTTTTTAATGACGGTCTTATTCGTAAACGGCACCACCGCCACCGTCGGATAATCCGCCAAACCGGCAAAGGCGGGCTTGGTCGGCACAAACAGCGCCGCGCACAATACTATAAGCAAAAGGATTCCGTGCCAAATATTGTTTCGTAGCCAAAACATTCGCGAAAACATCTGTGACCGCCCCCTTTATGAAACGATTAACGTCGCACTTGCCGCACTCATGCCGTCCGCAAAAACACCCAAGCGCGTGCGGCTTTTCAGGGCTTGCACCAAGGCGCTTGCCGTCATGGAAGTGTCAACGGCGATCTTCGCCCGGCCGCCGTTTTGTTCGCGCAGAAACACGTTATTGACGCCGGGGATGCTCTTTAAGTCGTTGACCAACTGCGTCAACGTGTTATCGCTGCCCCTTATGACGGCGGTAACCTGTATGCCGCCGGTATCGGCATTGGCACCGATGCGGCGAAATTTTTCCTCAACCTTGACCGACGCCTGCCGCGCAATGTCTTTCATCGCCTCGCGCTCGGCGTAACCGGGATTTGCTTCCATGCTCTTGCTGTCAACGGTGAAGGTGGACAACACGTCACCGGTGTCAAGGCGAATAATTTTGGCCGTCATCTCGGCGCGGCCGGAATTTAACGGCGTCTGCCGATAACCGCCCTTAAAATCGGGGATAACCACACCGGCGCTTTCGGCACTTGTTTTGCCCAAAACGACGAAATCCGCCCCGAAGGACGCTCCGACGGTGTTGCCCGCCCCGCGCCCCTCTTGCAACGAACGGAGCATCTGCGCGTTGTTAAGCCCCGCGACAACGTCGGCATCGACGATATGATTAAAGCCGGCGGAAATGAGGCTGTCCATCATTGCCGCCTCGACACGTTCCTCGTGTTTGGCCGATCCTTCGCGCAAAACAATTATCGCAATGCGCGGATCGTTCAAGCTCATTATTGTCGATAAGCGCGACGCCAATGCCGAATTCTCCGACACTTCGACATCGGCTTTTATCGTATACATTCCGCCGACGCTCGACTCGTTCAAAATTTTGACGTCGGTAACAAATCCCGCCGCTTTCGTCAAAATTTCGTCCAACGCCAATTCCGATTCGTTGACAAGCGTCCGCGAGTCAATGTAGGTACCAACGACCTCGGTAACGGCCACCCGCTTGACATCGGCCAAAGCGCTCGCCTTATCGCCGCCCACGCCTTCGACGGTTACCCGTTGCGCCGCCGCCGGCAACGCAAACGCGCAAATAACGGCAACAAGCGCAATTATTTTTCGCAACATACGAATGCACCTCCCATATTTCAAGAACAACAATAAG
>CAJORE010000128.1 GCA_905236595.1 uncultured Selenomonadaceae bacterium
AGAAAGCGTACCGCCGAGGCAGCCATCGGCGCTGCCGAGATCGAAGCCAAGCGTATCGTCGAGGAAGCGGTTATCATTGGCGAAAACAAAAAGAAAGAAGCCGTGCTTGCCGCCAAAGAGGAAATTCATCGCCAACGACAAGAAGCGGACAAAGAAATCCGCGACCGTCGCAACGAAATGAATCGCTTGGAACGCCGTTTGACGCAAAAAGAAGAACATCTCGATCGCAAGATTGATTCTATTGAAAAGAAAGAAAATGCCTTGGCCAAAAAGGAAATCCGCATCGGCGAAAAGGAAGCCGCCGTAGACGAAATGCACGAAAAGGAACGGTTGGAGCTTGAACGCATCGGCAACCTTACCGAACAAGAAGCCAAGGATATAATCATGGCCGAAACCGAGGACGCTCTAAAGCACGAAAAAGCCATGAAAATAAAAGAATACGAGCAACAAACAAAGGACGAGGCAACAAAAAAAGCCCGCGAAATTGTTTCGTTGGCCGTACAGCGCGTAGCGGCAGATCACGTCGCCGAAACAACGGTATCGGTCGTGGAGTTGCCCAGCGATGAAATGAAAGGACGCATTATCGGTCGTGAGGGTCGCAACATCAGAACACTCGAAAATTTGACGGGCATTGATTTAATCATTGATGATACGCCGGAGGCAGTCATAATATCGGGTTTTGATCCGGTGCGGCGCGAAACGGCACGCATAGCCCTTGAGAAACTCATAATCGACGGGCGTATACATCCGGCGCGAATTGAGGAAATGGTAGAAAAAGCCAAACGCGAAATTGAGCAAGAAATGCGCGAAGCCGGGGAGCAGGCGACTTTTGAAACGGGAGTTCACGGAATTCATCCGGAACTTATAAAACTTTTGGGTCGGCTAAAATATCGTACAAGCTACGGACAAAATGTCCTTAGTCATTCGATTGAAGTTTCCCATTTGGCGGGTGTCATGGCCAGCGAATTGGGCGTAGACGTAATGCTTGCCAAACGAGGCGGGTTGCTTCATGACATCGGCAAAGCCGTCGACCAAGAAGTTGAAGGTTCGCACGTTACGATTGGCGCCGATTTAGCAAAAAAATTTCGCGAAGGCAAAGACGTAATAAATGCCATCGCCGCGCACCACGGTGATATTGAACCGACCAGCGTCGAATCCGTACTCGTCGCGGCGGCGGACGCCATATCCGCAGCACGCCCCGGAGCACGGCGCGAAAGCTTGGAGACTTACCTAAAACGTCTGAAACGTTTGGAAGAAATCGCCGAATCCTTTGACGGCGTCGAACGTTGCTTTGCAATACAGGCTGGGCGCGAGATTCGCGTTATCGTCCGTCCGGACAAGGTCGATGATGCCGAAGCAACAGCCTTGGCTCATAACATTGTCAAAAAAATCGAGGGCGAACTTGAGTATCCCGGTCAAATAAAAGCTACCGTCATTCGTGAAACAAGAGCCGTAGCTTACGCAAGATAAGATGCCGCAAGGCGGAGGTGGTTTTAATGTGGGGATTCGGCAAAAAGAAAAAAACAAACCCTGACGGTGTTAATCTTTTGGCGTCGATTCTGGTGTGCTACCCGGAAATAACGACAATTTCCTACGAGCCGTCCGAACAAACGGTTGAAATCACTTTTGCCCTAAATCAACGAATGGACGAAAAAGAATACACAACAACAGTAAATTTCATTTGGGAAAGCGTCGCCGCTTACCAATCGCTCCAGGGGCTTGACGATGTCTCTATGGAATGTTCCATGGAGCTGCAAGGCGAAATGGGCTTTTTGCACATAAAACGCGATCTGATGTCCTTGACTCGCGGCGAAGTCGCACTTTTGGCAACGCTTATGCGTGAACGTTTCGGCGATAAACTGGCGCTTGATACCAAGACGGATATGCGAATAGATTCGGAATCGCAAGCCATGCAGGAAGAAATAATTGAGCGCATACTCGGCAATGTTCAACAGGTTAGGTTGTCGGAGCGCTTGGTCGGTATTCGCGAAGAAGATCATGTGGTTGTGTTTAATCGTTAAGAAAACCTCGCGGGATTATTCTCGCGAGGTTTTCTTGGAAGCAAGCTGTGCCTATCCTCTATCCGGCAAAAGGAGGTCTAAATGAAACCAATAGTAGCGATTGTCGGCAGGCCAAACGTAGGGAAGTCAACGCTGTTTAACCAAATAGGCAAACGCCGTGTATCAATAGTCGACGATATGCCCGGCATAACCCGCGATCGCATTTATATGGACGCCGAATGGTTGAATCACGAATTTACGCTAATCGACACCGGCGGAATCGAATTTATCAACGAACGCGAAAATATGTCACAGCTGATTCGCCTTCAAGCCCGTTTAGCCATTGATGAGGCGGATGCAATAATTTTCGTCGTCGACGGTCGCGCCGGCATACAAGAAGACGACGCACAAATTGCCGCCGGTCTGCGACGCACCAAAAAGCCGATTTTACTTGCCGTCAATAAAACCGACAGCCCCGAACGCGAAAACTTCATATATGAATTTTATCAACTGGGATTGGGCGATCCTTTCGGCATATCCGCATCCAATGCTTTGGGGCTTGGCGATTTGCTTGACGCACTGACAACAAGCTTTGAAAAATTGCCCGATACGGCGGACGACAAGGAAGATGACGAGATAGCCATCGCCGTTATCGGCCGACCAAACGTCGGAAAATCGTCCATAGTCAATAAAATCCTTGGCGAAGATCGCGTTATCGTAAGCAACGTCCCGGGTACAACCCGCGACGCCATCGACACGCATTTTGCGGAAAATAACACAAAATTCATGCTCATAGACACAGCCGGTATGCGCAAAAAAGGCAAAATCGACTTGCCCGTCGAACATTACAGCGTCATTCGTTCGTTACGCGCCATAGATCGCGCCGACGTGGTCTTAATGATGATTGATGCGTCAGCCGGAATAACTGAACAAGACAAAAAAATTGCCGGCTATGCACACAACGCCGGCAAAGGGACGGTAATAATCGTCAATAAATGGGACATTTTCCCCGATAAGAACGATAAATCGACGCTGCGCTTCACCGATGATTTGCGGCGCGAGTTGCCGTTTTTACAGTACGCGCCGGTGCTTTATGCGTCGGCACTCACCGGGCAACGCATAAATCGCGTGACGGAACTTGTCAAGTTCGTCGTTGAGCAACAAAATATGCGCATCCAAACCAGCGTACTGAACGAACTTATGCGCGACGCGCAAGCCGTCAATCCGCCGCCTTCGCACAAGGGCAAGCAACTCAAAATTTATTTTGTCACCCAGGCCGCCATCAAGCCGCCGCGCTTTGTCATATTCGTCAACGACGCCGAACTTATGCACTTTTCTTACTTGCGCTTCATCGAGAATCGTCTGCGGGAAACATTCGGTTTTGAGGGTACACCGTTAAAATTTGTCGTCAAAAATCGTCGCGAAGACGAAGAGGAGTCTTAAAAATGTTGATGTTTATCGCGTTGATTTTAAGCTATGTGTTGGGGTCTGTGCCAAACGGATTGATTTGCGGGAAATTACTATGGAATACGGATTTGCGCGAACACGGAAGTCACAATATCGGCGCCACCAATGCTTGGCGAACGATCGGCAAAGCGGCGGGAATTTTGGTTTTTGCGTTAGATTTCCTAAAAGGTGTGTTTGCCGTACTGATTGGCTTATACTTGGTCGGAACATCATTAGCGCTTGTTTTGTGCGGCTTTGCCGTCATTGCCGGACACTCGGCATCGCTGTTTTTGAATTTTCAGGGCGGCAAAGGCGTAGCCACCGGCTTGGGCGTCATCGCCATGCTGTTGCCGAAAGTGACCGTCGTTGTTTTCGTCGTGTGGCTGATAATCGTTTATTTTACGCGCTATGTTTCCTTGGGTTCGATTGTCGCCGCCGCCCTCGTGCCGCTTTTGGCATGGCTGTTTAACAATCCCGGCGAATACGTAGTATTCGGCATCATTGTCGCCGTGCTTATCATCGTGCGTCATAAATCAAACATCACCCGCCTGATGAACGGCACGGAAAGCAAAATCGTTGCCGGTGGCAGATAACCTTCACAGTCTACATCTTGCCGACGGTCGCCGCATAAGCTACAAAACAATCAATGTCGTTAGGTAAACCAAGCGCCGCCGAAAGTTTTTCGTCATCGAATGCACCGACGGCACACACGCCGATACCGACGGCAAAACCCGCCAAATACAAATTTTGGCAAACGTGACCGGCGTCTATCAATACATAGCGGTAGCCGCGCATCCCGAAACGCGCCCGCATCTTTGCCGCCTCGGTCGCCCATACAAAAGTCACGGCGCTACCCTTAATCATATTTTTGTTCTTAAAGCCGGCCAAAAAGTGTTCGGCGACGGCGGCGCTGTCATCAATAAACAGCAAGGCGTGTTCCGCCGCCAAGAAACGGTATAAGCCGGCCTTGAGTCCGTCAACATTTTGTATGTACAAAAAAGTCGTAAACGTGTGGGTACCGCCCGCCGACGGGACGGTGCGTTTCGTCCGGCCATCGGCGTCCTGCGCTTTTACGCCTTGAGTGCACCACAGCAAATACGACAAATCCTTTTGCGTCAAAGGCGTGTTTTGATATTGACGCACGGTGGAGCGAATTTCCACCAACTCCAAAAAATTGACATTCACATCGGGCAAAAGCTCCGGCTCCGGCAACTTGATTATTTCGCCGCGACCTTCGGGCAAAGCAGGCGGCGCAGGCTTCTCTTCGACGGAGTGACTATTGACTAAAGTCGTCATCGCCAAAAAATCACCGATAATTTTGGCTTCGTTATCAAGCATAAAAAATTCCTCGCTTTCAAATTATGCCCCGCCCAAACAGGCGGGGCTTTTTTGCGCCGATAAATCACATATCGGGGCGCTGGCCGGTTTTCCCGGTAAATTTGTGGTAATTGCCGCCCTTCCGACGATTCATAAGCTCGGCAAATAATTCTTCCGGGCGAATGTCATGGAAAGCCAACAGTACCAAGCAATGATACCACAAATCGCCCATTTCATAGAGAATATCGCCGCGCTCCATATTTTTTGACGCGATAATCGTCTCGACGGCTTCTTCGCCAACCTTTTTCAAAATTTTGTCATGGCCTTTTTCAAAAAGATAATTGGTGTAAGAACCATCAACGGGATTAAGCCGCCGATCTTGAATAACTTCGTAAAGATCGGTCAAAATTTTCGCCAACGCATTAGGCGGGAGCTGATTGTCAACAATCGCTGGGGCATTATCGCCGACTTTGCCAAAAATTTTCCTGCCGCTAAAACAAGAGTAACTCCCCGTATGGCAAGCAACACCCGTCTGGTGAACTTTTAAGAGCAACGTATCGCCGTCGCAATCATAATAAAGCTCCTTCACTTCCTGAACATTGCCGGATGTTTCGCCTTTTTTCCACAACTTCTGCCGACTGCGCGAAAAATAATGAGCGTACCCCGTCTCAAGTGTTTTTGTCAGCGCCTCGAAATTCATGTAGGCCAGCATTAAAACCTGCCCGTTTTCCTCTTGCACCACAGCGGGGACAAGCCCCCGGTCATCAAATTTGATTTTTGATACGTCAACTTCGACTTGCATTAAGACACCTCCTAAAATCTTACGTCTATGCCGCGTGAACTTAGGTATTCTTTCACTTGGCGGATGGTGAATTTGCCGTAATGAAATACCGACGCCGCCAACACCGCATCCGCCTTGCCCGCCGTCAACACATCATAAAAATGTTCAAGTTCCCCGGCGCCGCCGGACGCAATGACGGGCACCCCGACACTTTCGGCGACGGCACAGGTAAGCTCGATGTCGTAGCCATCCTTAGTGCCGTCCGCATCCATACTCGTCAACAAAATTTCCCCCGCTCCCAAGGCCACGGCTTTTTGCACCCATTCGATGCAATCAAGCCCTGTCGGCGTGCGTCCGCCGTTTACATAAACCTCCCACGAAAGCGGCGGCGTTTCGCGGCGCTTGGCATCAACCGCCAACACCACACACTGACTGCCGAAAATTGCCGCGCCTTCGCCGATGATCTGCGGATTGTTTACGGCGGCGGTATTGACGGAAATTTTATCCGCCCCGGCTTTTAGCATACGCCGCATATCTTCGGCGGTGCGAATTCCGCCACCGACGGTAAAGGGAATGAAAACCTCCCCGGCACATTTTTCGGCAATGTCAATCATTACGGGACGTTCTTCATGCGAGGCGGTTATATCCAAAAAAACCAACTCGTCGGCGCGTTCTTCGTCATAACGATGCGCAAGCTCCACGGGATCACCGGCGTCGATAAGTCCAACAAAGTTAGTTCCCTTAACCACGCGTCCGTTTTTTACGTCAAGACAGGGAATTATGCGTTTGGCCAACATGGTCAATCCGCCTCCGCAACTTTTATCGCCTCGGTTAAATCAAGCGCTCCCGTATAAATGCACTTGCCGACGATAACGCCTTCCACGCCGTCTTTTTCATGCGCCTTTAAGGCACGAATATCCTCGATTGAACGTACGCCGCCCGACGCCAAAACATAAACGCCCGACTCTTTGGCCAATTCGGCGGTCGATGCGACGTTCAGTCCTGCCAGAGTGCCGTCGCGGGAAATATCCGTATAGACGATGTTGACGACGCCAATATCTGCCATGCGCTTGGCAAGGGTTACGGCGTCCATATTGCTGGCCGTCCCCCAACCGTTCACCGCCACAAACCCGTCCTTGGCGTCGATGCCGACGACGATACGATCACCGTACTCGCCCACGGCTTTTTTCACCAATTCCGGTTCGTGTACGGCCACCGTCCCCAAAATGACACGCTCGGCTCCCATAGCCAGCATTTCTTCGATATTCTGCATTGTCCGAATACCGCCGCCCACTTGAACGGGTATATCGACCTCCGCAAGAATCGCTTTTAGGGCGGCAATATTCACGGGCTTTTTTTCGCGGGCGCCGTCAAGATCGACAATGTGCAAAAAATGTGCGCCTTTGTCCTGCCACTTTAATGCCATTTGCGCGGGATTGTCGGAAAAAACCGTTTCCTTGGCAAAATCGCCGTTGACAAGGCGAACACAATGCCCGCCGCGGATATCTATCGCCGGAAAAATAACCATTTAACTTAATCGCTCCTTAAAGTCGTCATAACCGAATTTTTTTACCGTAGTTAAGGTGCCGTCGCTACGCAAAAGCATAATCGTCGGCAACGGCACACCGTTAAACGTGTTGTTCTTAACCATGGTATAAATTGCCATGTCCTCGAACAACAAACAATCACCTTCTTTGAGCGGATCGGCAAAAGAATATTCGCCGAACACATCACCGGCCAAGCACGTCGCCGCGCCCAAACGATATGTATAGGCTTTCGCCCCCGGTACATCGGCGCCCATTATACGCGGACGATATGGCATCTCCAAAACATCCGGCGCATGACACGCCGCCGATGCATCTATTATCACGTTACCGTCGGCGCGTACCTCAAGCACCCGCGTCGCCAAATAACCGGCGTCCAATGCAACGGCTTCCCCCGGTTCCAAGTAAACCGTAAGATTATACTTTTGTTGCATACGCCTTATACATTCGCGCAGAATATCCAACCGATAATCGGCGCGGGTGATATGGTGTCCGCCGCCAAAGTTCAGCCATTTTATTTTCGGCAGATATTCGCCGAATTTTTCCTCCACCGCCGCCAAAGTTTCCGCCAAGGCATCGGCATTTTGTTCGCACAATGTATGAAAATGCAATCCATCCACTTCGGACGGCAAACCATCCGCCGGAAAATCGGCGCGTTTTATGCCCATCCGCGAACCTTCGGCACAGGGATCGTATATTGCCGCTGCCTGCGTAGAGTGTTCGGGATTTATGCGCAAACCACATTGTGCGCCATGTTCTTTGGCAATCGCGGCAAATTTTTTTAGCTGTCGAAAAGAATTAAACACGACATGATCGCAAAGATTGGCTATTTCGACAAACTCGCTTTCTTTGTACGCCGGCGCAAAAACATGATTTTCCTTGCCCATTTCGTCACGGGCAAGCCGCGCCTCAAACAATCCGCTGGCCGCCGTTCCCGCCAAATATTCACCGATTAATGGATAAAGCCGAAACAAAGCAAAACACTTTTGCGCCAACAGAATTTTTGCGCCCGTTTCCCGTTGCACCTTCGCCAGAATCGCCAAATTTTGGCGAAGTTTGTTTTCGTCGATAACGTAAGCGGGCGTATCGCGCAAGTTATCTGCCCAGCCTGCGCCGCTCATTCGACCGCCGCAGGCTTGTCCGTCGTTTGCCACGGCAACCCCCGCTTATTAAGTTCATCCATAAACGGATCGGGATCAAACTCTTCGACATTATGGACGCCACGCAAATTCCACACGCCGGTCAACATCATTTTTGCACCGATCATTGCCGGTACGCCCGTCGTGTATGCAACAGCCTGAGAACCGACTTCGCGATAACATTGCTCGTGATCGCATACGTTGTAGACGTACCATGTTTTTGCTTGGCCGTCCTTCATGCCCTGCACAATACAACCGATATTGGTGTTGCCCTTGGTGCGTTCACCCAAAGTTGCCGGATCGGGCAAAACAGCTTTTAAGAATTGCAACGGCACAATTTTTTGTCCGTTGAAATCAATGGGCTTTATGCTTGTCATGCCGACGTTCTCCAAACATTTTAGGTGCATAAGATAGCTTTCGCCGAAAGTCATAAAAAAGCGAATACGTTTCAAATGCGGAATGTTTTTGACCAACGACTCCAATTCTTCGTGATAAAGCAAATACATATCGCGGCGACCGACTTCGGCAAAATCATACGAGCGTTTGACGGACATTGGCGGAACGGTAATCCATTCGCCGTTTTCCCAATAGCGCCCTTCGGCGGTAACTTCCCGAATGTTTATTTCGGGATTGAAGTTGGTGGCGAACGGATAACCATGGTCGCCGCCGTTGCAATCCAAAATATCTATGCTGTGTATCTCGTCAAATTCGTGCTTTTGCGCGTAAGCGGTAAAAACACCGGTCACGCCGGGGTCGAAGCCGCAACCCAATACCGCCGTCAATCCGGCGGCCGCAAAACGCTCGTTATACGCCCATTGCTCTTTGTACTCAAATTTTGCCAGAGTCTCGTCTTCGTAATTGGCGGTGTCAAGATAATTCGTCTTCGTTTTGAGGCACGCTTCCATTATGGAAAGATCCTGATAGGGAAGAGCCAAATTCATCACCAGATCGGGGCGGAAATTTTCAATTAAATCAACAAGTGCCGCCGTATTTGCCGCATCAACAGCGTCGGTGGAAATTTTTGCCGACGGATCTTTGGCGAGAAGCCGCGCTTTTAGCGCATCGCATTTCTCTTTTGTGCGCGAGGCAATCAAAATTTCGGAAAAAATCGGCGCACCGACTTCAACGCACTTATGCGCCGCCACCGACGCAACGCCGCCGCTACCGATAATCATGACTTTTCCCATTTTTTCGTTTTCCTCCACAAACCCATAAAATTTTTCATTCATGGCAAACGCCAACGGGACATATTAGCTATGATTGACTTAACCTCCCATAGGACATCGGGGAAAATAACCAATCAAAAATCAAACCCGTTTACCATATAATCGTTGATTTTAGCAGAATTTGACCGTTTCTTCAAGGTGCGGTATACTTATTGCGGCAAATGTTCCACAGACTTTATCACAGAAACGGAAGATACCTCATGAAATTTGCAATTTTCGGTACGGGCGGCACGGGAGCCGTCTTAGGCACATATCTGTCTCTTGCCGGCAATGACGTCACCTTTATCGCCCGCGGCGAAAAATTAGCCGCCCTAAAAGAGCATGGATTGACGCTCAGAACGGCTCATCGCGGCGATATAGTTTTGCCGACGGTAAACGCTTGCGCGGCAAACGATTATTCGGACAAGCCCGATGTTATTTTCGTTTGCGTAAAATATTATTCGCTCTCCGATGCCGTCGCTTTTGTCGCCCAAGCAGCAAACGAAAACACTTTGGTTATCCCCATATTAAACGTTTACGGCACGGGCGAAATTATGCAACGGGATTTGCCGCACGTCGCTTGTTTAGACGGTTGCATTTACGTTTTTGCCTACGGCGAAAAACCCGGGATTTACGCCCAACCGCAAGCAATTTTGCGCGTATTTTTCGGTTTTCGCCCGGGGCAAGACAAACGCCTCGCCGATAAAGCCGCCGCGCTTGAAAAAATATTGCAAGCGGCGGACATTAAGGGGCATTTCAGCCAAAATATTCGTCGCGATGCCTTGCAAAAATTTGCTTTCGTCAGTCCAATGGGCGCGGCGGGACTTTATTGCCATGCCAAAAGCGATGATTTTAAGCATGACGGCGAACCGCGCCGAATGTTTGTCGGTCTGGTAAAAGAAATTGTCGCCATTGGCGCCGCCCTCGGCCTTACCTTTGAGAAAGATTTGGTTGAAGTCGGGCTAAATATGCTCGACGCTTTCAAACCCGGACTGATGACCTCAATGCAACGCGATATAGCCTCCGGACACGAATCGGAATTTGACGGGTTGGTTACAAGCGTCGTTCGATTGGGCGAACGACTGAACGTGCCGACACCGCTGTATAAAAAAATAGCCGAAAATTTCCGGCCTTAACACAAACCGTCTCCACAAAAAACCGTCTCTCAAATAATTTTGAGAGACGGTTTTTTTGTTTAGATTCACCGTTGCAAGATTTATCAGAAGCGGAATTTTTGCAAAGAGTTCTGCAAATCCTGCGCCAAGTTCGCCAAGGCATCGCTGGCCGAAGCAATTTCCTCGGCAGAAGCGGACTGCTCCTCGGAAGCCGCCGAAACGCTTTCCATTTCGCTCGACACCGCGCCGCCCTTTTCGGAAATCTTGTTGGAACGGGATTTGATATTTTCCGTATCCTGCGAAACAACCTTCAAATCGTTGCTCATCTCTTGAGCTTTCTCCGAAACACCGTTCGACGAATTTCTAATCTCGTCAAAGGTGGTGCGAAGCTGCTCAACCGAACGAGTGCCTTCCTTAACGGCCGCACTACCCTGTTCCATCGACTTAACCGCATCGGCGGTATCGGCCTGAATTCCGGAGATAAGCCCGGTAATGCGTTGCGCCGCCTCTTGGGATTCCTCGGCAAGCTTACGCACCTCGTCGGCAACGACGGCGAATCCGCGGCCGTGTTCACCGGCGCGGGCAGCCTCGATGGCGGCGTTCAAAGCAAGAAGGTTTGTCTGGTCGGCAATGGCCGAAATCGTCTCGACAATCTGCCCGATTTCCTGCGAACTCTGCCCAAGTTTATCAACCGTGGCGGCAGAGCTGTTGACAATCTTTTCGACGCTGACAATCTGATTAACGGCGGTTTCGATAGCCTCGCTGCCGGCGGCGGCTTGGTCATGCGCCGCAACGGCAAAGCTGGCAACATCTGCGGCGGTCTTGTTCAAGCGTTCAATGGACACCATCGCATTGTCGATGGACTCCATCGCGTCAGCAACGTGTTGTTGTTGCTCGACGACAGCGCTGGCCGAATTGGTGACGGACTGCGCCACCTGCTCGGAGGCCTGCGCCGATTGATGCGCGCTGGCAGTCAGCTCTTGGCTGGAGGCGGCAAGCTGTTCGGCGGAAGAATTGGTCTGCCGCATAAGCTTGTTGATTGTTTTCCTCATATCAAAGATGAGCCGCCCCATATCGCCGAACTCGTCGGAACGATCGACATCTTCCTTCGTATCGGTGAAATCACCGTCGCGAAGTTTGCCGCAAATCGCCAAAGTACGCTCAACGGGATCGACTATGTTGCGCGTTACGGCAAATACAATCACCGTCAACACAATTATGACTGCGACACAAACCAACGTCATGTTGCGAATCGCCGCATTGACATCTTCTTCGCCCGCCACCAATGCCTCTTGCGATTCCTCGCGACATTCTTCCTGCACTTTTGCCAACACGTCACCCAAGGCGACGGCGTTCGGCATAACGCTTTCTTCATAGAAATTCATCGGCGCACGTTCATCAACGCCCTCGCCGAACGAAACCATCTGCATAAGCTCCTTGGCGTTGTCGCGATATTTGTTGAAATCTTCGCGAGCAACCTTTAGACGCGCCGTCAAATCGGCATTGTCGGCGACAATCTTCTCAAGTTCGTTCGTAGCCGTTTCGGCGTCGGCAATCGCATCGTTAAACTTATTAACGCGACTTTGACGACGATCTTCCCTTATTGTGTACGGTTGCAAAGAAGCCTGTATCTGGGCATAACGGACGTTATAACGGATGCGTCCCAACCAATATAGGCTCATCGCTTCCTTGTTGTACATCTCCTCAAGATGCTCTTGCGACTGATGAAGCGAAAAATAACCTATGGTGCCGATAAGAACCGTGGCGATAAAGGCCGCGACGCCAATAAGGGTCAGCTTATACGCCACTTTGATGTTTGACAAAAACTGCATACATATATCCTCCTTGTGTTTTTGCGGAACGTCCCACGCCCCGATAATTTGCCGCTTTCTTCTCGGTACTTCGCCTTATTCAACATATCGGCGTAAAATCCTGCCAAAAAATAAAAAACTTTGCGGGAAGGAACTGGTTTTTTTTTGGCGAAAGATTTCGATAAATTTGTGTTGCAATGCCGTAAATTTCAGCCACAACGGCAAGCGATTACTCATTCTTTTTTCGCGACGTTTCACGCTCGCTTATATTACATCAAAACGGGGAGGAAAACAAATGCTCAAAAAAACAAAAATAATTTGTACGCAAGGCCCGTCCACGGATCGCGACGGTATTGTGGAAGAACTTATAAGAAACGGTATGAACTGTGCGCGTTTTAATTTTTCGCACGGAACCCACGAAGAACACCTAAAACGCATAGAACGCGTGCGAAACGCCGCCATGCAAACCGGACGCGTCATATCGCTCATCTTGGACACGAAGGGTCCCGAAATGCGTTTGGGCGAATTTGCCGAAGGCAAAGTGCAACTTGAAAAAGATCAAAAATTCACGCTTACCTACGCCGACGATCCCGGCGACAACACCCATGTGTCCGTCAGCCACAAAGGACTGTACGCCGAAGTGAAGCCCGGCGACAAACTGCTCTTGTCCGACGGCTTGGTGGAACTTTCCGTCGATAAAATCGTCGGCAAAGACATCGAAACAACGGTGTTAAACAGCGGCGTCATGAGCACCCGAAAGCGCGTCGCCGCCCCCGGCGTTTCCCTGGGCTTGCCGCCCATCTCGGAGCAGGACGCCAAAGACATAATTTTCGGTGTCGAAAACGATATGGATTTTGTCGCGGCTTCATTCGTGCAACGCCCTTCGGATGTTGAGGCAATTCGCCGCCTAATCGCCGAACACGGCGGCCACATGGAAATTATTCCCAAGATCGAAAACCTTGAAGGCGTCAAAAACTTTGACGATATTTTGGCGGTTTCCGACGGCATTATGGTGGCGCGCGGCGACTTGGGCGTCGAAGTCCCCGCCGAGGACGTGCCGATTATCCAAAAAGAAATCATCGCCAAATGCAACAAAGCCGGCAAGCCCGTCATTGTCGCCACGCAAATGCTGGAATCCATGACGAACAATCCGCGCCCGACCCGCGCCGAAGTATCCGACGTCGGAAACGCGATTTTGGACGGCACGGATGCCATCATGCTCTCGGGCGAAACGGCCAGCGGCGATTACCCCGTCGAAGCGGTGGCGACGATGAACCGCATAGCGCTCCGCATGGAAAGCTCGCTTCAGTACAAAAAATTATTCACCTCCCGCGGTTTTGAACATCTTGATTCGCGTACCGAGGCCGTGGCTCACGCAACGGTGCAAATGGCTTACGAACTTTCCGCCGCCGCGATTATCACGCCGACGCTCTCCGGCTACACGACCCGTGCGGTTTCAAAATATCGTCCGAAAGCGGCCATTGTCGCCTACGCCACAAACAAAATGGTGGCGCGCCACTTAAATCTTCGCTGGGGTGTCTATACCGTGCCGGGCGTTATGTGGAACGACGTCGCCGAAATGGAACGCGGCGCAGCAAAAGCGGCGCTTGATTACGGCTTTGTAAAAGTCGGCGACACAACCATAATGACCAGCGGCATGAAATTCGGCGAAGGACATACCAGCTCCATTCGCGTACATTCCATTTGACGAAGGAAAATTTCAGACTGTTCGCTTGCCGTATCTTCGGCCAAGGCCGACGACAACGTACAACACCTTGCCTTTCGTTCATTCGGCAACAAAAAACCTCAAAGCTGTCGCTTTGAGGTTTTTTATTGCCATCGTTTATTGCATCAACTCGATAAAATCTCCGTGCCTTTTTCGGTAATGAGCACGGTCTTTTCCCACTGAGCGGACAATTTGCCGTCTTTCGTGCGCGCCGTCCAATTGTCAACCTCGTCTATGTAAAGCTCCTTTTTACCTTCGTTTATCATCGGCTCAACCGTCAACACCATCCCCGGCACCAAGAGCATCCCCGTCTCTTTGCGGCCGGTGTGTTGCACAAACGGCTCCAGATGAAATTTTTTGCCGACACCGTGACCGCCCAAATCGGTGACGACGCTGTACCCGTTTTTGCCGGCATGGGCGCCGACAGCCGCGCCAATATCACCCAGCCAGCCCCACGGCTTTATCGCTGCTATGCCGATTTCCATACACTCTTTGGTGACTTCAACCAAACGCTTTGCGTTCGGCGTCGTCACGCCGCCCACGATATACATACGCGATGCGTCGGCGTAATACCCGTCCACAATCGTCGTCGAATCAACGTTTATGATGTCGCCTTCCTTCAACACGACGTCGGGCGAAGGTATGCCGTGACAAACAACATCGTTAACCGACGTGCAAATGCTTTTGGGAAAGCCGCCATAGTTCAACGTGGCCGAAACAGCATTATGCTTTTTCATATAATCGGCGGCGGCGTTGTCGAGTTGTTCGGTGGTCACCCCCGGCTTTATCAACTCGGCCATCAGATCCAAAACGCCGTCATTGACGACGCCGCTCTTTTTTATGCCGGCAACGTCCCGGTCATTGTTTATTATTTCATGCGGCGGCTTGCTTTGTCCTTTCAGGAAACTAAAGCGCATGGTTGAAATTTTGGCGTCAAAATCCATGTGACAACGTTTGTATTTTTTGCCGCTGCCGCACCAACAAAGTTCGTTTCTGTTCATATTTGCCTTTCTTGTTCATCCTTTCGCAAAAATTCCGTTTTTATTATAAGCCCGTTGCCGAAAATGTCAAAATCATTTTCGCGGGCTATTGTTAAAATCGCCGCGATAATGTAAAATGGCTGTCATTGACGACGAAAAAATTTTCACCTTTACGGGAGGATTTTATATGTGTGGAATTGTGGGCTATGTCGGCAACGGTCAGGCCGCGCCGTTTTTGCTTGAAGGACTTTCCAAGCTTGAATACCGGGGTTACGATTCGGCGGGCATCGCCGTTTATGACGGGCAAATCGTAAACGTTGACAAGAGCGTCGGACGTCTCGCCGCATTGCGCGAAAAAATCGGCAAAGATATGCCGCAAGGAACGCTGGGCATAGGCCATACCCGTTGGGCGACGCACGGACGTCCCTCCGACCGCAACGCCCATCCTCATGCCGACTGTTCCGGCGATTTTGTTGTCGTGCATAACGGCATTATCGAAAATTATTTATCACTCAAAGAAGAACTAATCGAAAAAGGACACCATTTCCAATCCGAGACCGATACGGAAGTTGTGGCGCATCTTATCGAAGACGTGTACGACGGTGATTTCCTAAGCTCCGTACGCAAAGTTTTGCAACGCATCGAAGGTTCGTATTCACTGGTGTTCATGAGCAAAAAACATCCCGACGAACTTATTTGCACCAAGCAGGACAATCCCCTCGTCATCGGCCTGGGCGAAGGCGAAAATTTCATTGCTTCCGACATTCCCGCCATTATCGGCAGAACGCGCCAAACCTTCATCATGGCCGACGGCGAAATTGCCACGGTGAAAAAGGATTCAATCAAAATTACCGATCGCAGCGGCAACGTCTTGAAGAAAAAAGTTTTCACGGTTAATTGGAACGCCGAGGCCGCAGAAAAGGGCGGCTATGAGCATTTCATGCTCAAAGAGATCATGGAACAGCCCAAAGCCGTGCGCGACACCATGCGCGAGCGCATCACGAAAGACGGTTCGGGCATCGTGATGAACGAATTAAAGTGGGACAAAGAATACTTAAAGAGCTTTAACAAAATTTATATTGTCGCGTGCGGCACGGCTTATCACGCCGGCTTGGTCGGCAAGTATTACATCGAAAAATTGGCGCGGATTTTAGTCGAAGTTGACGTAGCTTCGGAATTTCGTTACCGCGACCCGATTATCGACGAAAAGACGCTTATGCTCGTCGTGAGCCAGTCCGGCGAAACCAGCGACACATTGGCGGCGCTGAAGGAAGCCAAACGGCGCGGCGCCAAAACGCTTGCGGTCACCAACGTCGTCGGTTCGTCCATTGCCCGCGAGGCGGACGCGGTTCTTTATACATGGGCAGGCCCCGAAATTGCCGTTGCCAGCACCAAGGCATATACGACACAACTCATTTTGATGTTCATGCTTGCGCTCTATATGGCGGAGATTTTGGAAACGCAAACGCCGACGCGCATAAAAGAACTAATCGACCTTTTGAAGAACATTCCCGGCCAAATAGGCGAAACGCTCTCCGACACCGAACCCATAAAAACTTTCGCCAAACGCTACGGCTTCAACGAAGATGTGTTTTACATAGGCCGCTCCCTTGATTACGACGTAGCCTTGGAAGGTGCTTTGAAACTAAAGGAAGTGTCGTACATTCACGCCGAAGCCTATGCCGCCGGCGAATTAAAACACGGAACGTTGGCGTTAATCGTCGAAGGCGTTCCGGTCATCGCCCTTGCCACGCAAAAAAGCGTCTATGAAAAAACACTTTCAAACATCAAGGAAGTAAAAGCACGCGACGCAGTAGTCATCGGCATTGCCGCCGATGGCGACGAAGAACTCATCAAATACGTCGATCACGTCATTACCGTTCCGCAAACCGACGAACTTTTGATACCGCTGTTGACGGTGGTGCCGTTGCAGCTTTTGGCATATTACGGCGCGATAACCCGCGGTTGCGACGTTGACAAGCCGCGCAATTTGGCCAAATCGGTAACGGTTGAATGAGGAATTGAGCGTGAAAACATTAGCCAAACACTTGGTGGCCGACCTTTACGGATGCCACCCCGCTTCAACCGCCGACAAGGATGCGGCGGAAGGCGAAATCGCCGATAAATTGCAGGAAGCGGGCTACACGATATTAAAAATTTCCTCCGAACACATGACCGAAAATCATGCGATCCTGACCGCCGTGTTCAATCAAGGACACATCACGGTTCACGTTTATGCAGACTTAAAATATGTGGCAACGGATATTTTCTTAAACGGCAACAACGCCGAACCGGAAATTTTGTTCAAGGAAATAAGGAATTTCTTTAAGCCGGAAAAAACACGCATAACCGTTTTGAAACGCGGCGATTTTAAGCAAGGCAGCGACATGAAGCCGCAAATAAAAACCCGCGTTGCCCCATTGCGAAAGATTCACAACACGGGCGCCAAGGTAATAAGAACATTGGCGCGGCGCAAGTAATGCCTCGCTTTGGTGTGAATAACCATGAAATATTTTTTCTTTGTTGCCGCCGCCGTTATGTTGGCGGGCGGGTTTGCCGGAATGAGCGAACTGCCGCAACTTGGCACGGCGATGCTGTTTATCGGCGGCTGGTGTCTGTATAAGGGCGTAAAAAACGCCAAAAATGACGAGCGGCGCTTGGCTTTGTCCGGCGAAGCCGAAAGCGAACGGGCAGCAATGCTCCAAGAAAGCTACGACAAGGCCGTCGGCGATTACCGAGCGATCGAAACGGCGCGGCGCACTATCGGCGACATTGAGTTATCCAACAATCTGGCGGCAATGCAACAAGTGAGCGGCAAACTTTTGCGCTACCTCGAAAAACATCCCGATCGGATTCCGTTGGCGCGAAAATTCATCGACTACTATCAGGATCGTGCAGCTCACTTAGCGGCAAAATATGCCGAACTTGAAGAGACGGGCATAAACACGGCCGAAATTGCCGACATGAAAGAACGCACCAAGATTGCCCTATCACAGATGAACGACGCTTACGCCGAACAATTTACCGCCGTGCTGAACGATCGATTGTTAGACATGGATGCCGAACTTAAAGTGCTAAGCCAAACTCTTTCGCAAGACGGCGTGACAACAAACGGTAGGCGTCCGCCGCTTTTGGGCAAGCCCGGTGAAGCGGTGGGCGTGTTACCGGCGGCAAATACGTCCGTCGGGCGACGAAACAGTGCCGCGCTGAGTATAATTCCTCCCGCCAAACGAAGCGATGTTGTTTTGACAAAAGTGATTCAATCGGCATTGGCAATTTTTTTGGGAGGCTTCGGTGCGCACAAATTTTACCAAGGCAAAACCCTGCAAGGTGTGCTGTACATCATCTTTTGCTGGACGGCGATACCGTCGTTTATCGGTTTTTGCGAAGGACTTCGGTATCTTTTCATGAAGTTGGACACCTTTTATTTGGATTATTACGAAAAGCGCACTTGACAAAAGCGGCTTTTGGCGTTATCATACGAACCGTTTCATTGATAAAGCGGAGGTCGCCTTGACGGCGGGAAATTTCCCGCGGCTTCTCACCTGCCGACGGATCGTCGTGCGGGTTGCCAATATGCCGGAAGCTTTTGTTCGGCTTCGTTGATTAGGGACGGGGCAAACGAAGGTTTGCGACGGTATTTTGCAAAATTTCGGGGCGGCTGACGGCTGCCCTTTTTTGTTTCGCTGTTCCCGACCTATAAATAACCGGGACGGTTCTCTCCCCAATGTTTATGGGGACTACGGAGGTGTTTAAGTCATTAGCAGGGAATCTTTGAGGATTAACGACGAAATCCGCATAAGAGAAGTTCGCGTAACGGGTGCCGATGGCGAACAACTCGGCATCATGCCGACGCGTGACGCGCAAAAGTTGGCGGAAGATCAGCATTTGGATTTAGTGGAGGTCGCGCCCCACGCCAAACCGCCGGTATGCCGCATCATGGATTTCGGCAAGTACAGATACGAGCAACAAAAAAGGGAAAAAGAGGCGCGCAAAAAGCAAAAGATTATCACCATTAAAGAAGTTAAACTGCGTCCCCATATCGAACAACATGATTTTGAAGTCAAACTTAAAAGCGCTCTGCGGTTTGTCGAAGAGGGCAACAAAGTCAAGCTGACAATTATGTTCAGAGGACGTGAACTTTCGCATCCGGAACTCGGCAAGGCCGTTTTGGACAAGGCGGTCGAAAAGCTCGGCTCATTGGTGAATGTCGAAAAGACCGCCAAACTTGAAGGCAAAAACATGACAATGATTGTGTCCCCCAAAACAAAACAGGCGGCCAAAAAAATTGCCGACAAAGTTACGGAAAAAACCGTAAAAGAGGAGGATTAGTTATGCCGAAAATCAAAACCCGTCGGGCAGCGGCCAAACGTTTTACCGTTACCGGCAGCGGAAAATTTAAGCGCAACAAAGCTTACAAGAGCCACATTTTGGAGAAAAAATCGCCCAAACGCAAACGTAATCTGCGGAAGGGCGCTATCGTCGGCGTTAGCGAATTTGAACGCGTACGGCGTATGTTGCCCAACCTATGAGGAGTGTGATTTTTTATGGCAAGAGTAAAAAGCGGCGTTACGGCACACCGTCGCCACAAAAAAATATTAAAGCTCGCCAAAGGTTACCGCGGCGCCAAGAGCAAACAGTTTAAGAAAGCCAATGAAACGGTGATGAAGGCGTTGTATTACGCCCGCCGCGATCGTCGCGCCAAAAAAGGCGAGTTCCGTCGGTTGTGGATTGCCCGTATCAATGCGGCGGCTCGTCTCAACGGCATCAGCTATTCGCGCATGATTTGCGGCTTGACCAAAGCCAACATCGCCGTCAACCGCAAAATGCTCGCCGATTTGGCCGTCAATGATGCGGCGGCGTTTGCCAAATTAGTTGCCGTCGCCAAGGAAAATCTTTGAAAAACCCTTGCATTTTACGTTTTTTTGTTGTAAAATGCCTTTGTTTTTGACAAGCGGGCATAGTTCATCGGTAGAATATCAGCTTCCCAAGCTGAGGAGGGCGGTTCGATTCCGCTTGCCCGCTCCA
>CAJORE010000129.1 GCA_905236595.1 uncultured Selenomonadaceae bacterium
CGGATCATTCTCCGGCAACGATACGCGGCGCGGAACGGAAATCGTTTCTTCGTAACCGGCAAAGGCCGCGTCCGTGACAGCGGCGGCTGGCTTAGGTGTGAACAATGATATGACGGGAACGATGATAAGTCCCGCCAACATGGCGACGACGCCGCAATTTATCGGCGATTGGATTATGACGGGGAACAGGGGACGAGCCAAAATATTAAGCGTCATAAGTCCCGTGGCGAACAAAAAGCAGACGTAACAAGCGGCGGCGGAAATTTGGCGCGAATAAAGCGCGTACATGAACGGCGCCAAAAATGCGCCCGCCAATGCACCCCACGATATGCCCATAAGCTGAGCGATGAAGTTGACCGAACTTTGATATTGAAGGAGCGCCAACGCGGCGGAGATGGCGATGAATACGACAATCAACGCTCTGATGTACAGTACCTGCCGCCCTTCGCTCATGGTCGGCGCAAAATTGTCGCGGATTAGATCCAAGACCAACGTCGAGGCCGAGACGATGACCAACGATGATAACGTGGACATGGACGCCGACAGCACCAAAATCACCACCAACGCGATATAGCCGTCGGACAGATTGGCGAGCATGGCGGGGATTATGGAATCAAATCCGTCGGCGGCCACGCTTTCGGGTGTGGTGAAAATGCGCCCAAAGCCGCCCAAGAAATAGCAACCGCCGGCGACAACCGCCGCAAAAAGGGTCGAAATGACCGTGCCTTTTTGGATGGCTTTCTCGTCCTTAATGGCGTAAAATTTTTGCACCATTTGCGGTAAGCCCCATGTCCCCAAGGAGGTCAGCAAAATGACGAACATAAGGCTCAAGGGATCAGGCCCGAAAAACGAAGAAAATACGCCCGGCGTCGTCGATACTGTCGAATCGGTTACCCGCGCCAAGGAATCAACGGCGGCGCTAAAGCCGCCCTTGACATCAAACACGGCCGCGATAACGGCTATGATGCCAACCAACATGATGATGCCTTGGATGAAGTCATTGATCGCCGTCGCCATATAGCCGCCGGCGATGACGTAAACGGCCGTCAGTATTGCCATAAGCGCGATGCACGCCGAATAATCAATGGTGAAGGCCATGCCGAACAACCGTGACAGACCGTTATATAGTGAGGCCGTGTAGGGGATGAGGAAGATAAAAATAATGACGGAGGCGGCAATTTTAAGTCCACGGGAGGCAAAACGGCGCTCAAAAAATTGCGGCATGGTCGCCGCTTGCAATTTGCGGCTCATAATTCGCGTGCGCCGCCCCAAAACGAACCACGCCAGCAACGAACCTAAGAGCGCGTTGAAAATTCCCGCCCATGTGGCGGCGATACCGTAACGCCAGCCGAATTGCCCGGCGTAACCGACGAACACCACCGCCGAAAAATACGACGTGCCGTAGGCAAAGGCCGTCAGCCACGGACCGACGCTCCGGCCGCCCAAGACAAAACCTTCAACATTTGCGGCATGGCGGCGGCAATAAAAGCCTATGCCGATGAGTACCGCAAAATACAAAATAAGCAACAACGCTTTTAGCATAAGAACCTCCTGAGAAAATAAAGGAAACACTGCATAATTGGCGGCGCCGTTATGACACGAAATGATTGATACAGCGTTGCCCCAAAAAATTCCGGCGTGTTTCGTCGCTTTTTGCGCGGCGAAACACGCCGGAACAGAAAGAGTTGTCGATTATTGAGAAAGACCCAAGCGGAACGCTTTTTTGTTCAGCTCCAAAAACTTCGGCGGCACGTTGGCAACCAATGCTTTTTCCCAAGCTTCGGCGGATATGTCAAAATAATGGGACAGGCGACCCAAGAGGACGATATTCACCGCTTTGGGCGAACCGGCTTCCCGCGCCAAACGCAAACAGTCCATGGCGTCGATTTTGACGCCCAAAGCTTTTATTTTTTCGACTAAATTGTCGGGGTAGACCGCCGCGCCGGTGATGACGGGCATGGGGTCGATTTCTTGCGTGTTGGTGACGATTTGGCCGCCGTCCTTTAAGTACGGCAACCACCGCGCCGTTTCCAAAATTTCAAAGGATACGATAAAATCAGCTTCGCCTTTGTCCACCACCGGCGAATATACTTTATCGCCGAAACGGACGTACGTCACGACGCTGCCGCCCCGTTGGCTCATGCCGTGGACTTCGGAGACTTTTACGTCATAGCCTTCGCCCAAGAGCAACGACCCTAAAATTTTGCTGGCGAGAAGCGAACCTTGTCCGCCTACGCCGACAATCATAATGTTTTTTGTTTCCATTGTATATTCGCCCCTTTATTTCGCCGTGCTGTTGAACGCTTGTTTCGGACAAAGCTGCTCACACACGCCGCAACCGACGCATTGAGTGGTAACGACGACGGATTTGCCGTCCTTCATGGAAATGGCGGGACAGCCGATGCGCATACACGCTTTGCAACCGATGCATTTGTCCTTATCGACTGCAAGCGGGGCTTTGTGCTTGACGGTCTTTAGCAACGCACAGGGACGGCGGGAAATTATGACCGACGGTTCGGCGGCGGCAAGTTCTTCTTTTAGCGCCGCATCACATTCGGCAAGGTTATAGGGATCGACAACGCGTACCCGCTTTATGCCCATGGCGTGACACAGCGCCTCCAAGTCGATTTTGCCCGCCGGATCGCCTTTGATGTTCAGCCCCGTCGTCGGATTTTGCTGATGCCCCGTCATGCCCGTTATGGAATTGTCGAGAATTATGACGGTGGAATTCGATTGGTTGTAGGCGACGTTGGCCAGCCCCGTCATACCCGAGTGAACGAAAGTCGAATCGCCGATGACGGCTACGGTTTTGCCTTCGCTTTCTTTGCCGAGCATTTTGTTAAAACCATGGGTTGCGCCGATGGATGCGCCCATGCACAGCGTCATCTCGATGGTGGAAAGAGGCGCGACCGCGCCCAAGGTATAGCAACCGATGTCCCCCAGGACGATGCACTTGTTTTTCTTCAGCGTGAAAAACAGGCCGCGATGCGGGCAACCGGCGCACATGACCGGCGGGCGGACGGGGACAACGTCGGCCACGGTTTTGCCGTTGGCGGTGGTTTTGCCGAAGGCGGCGGCGACGATGTTTTGCGAAAATTCGTCGATGCGCGGCAAAATGTCGCTGCCGTGTACGGCAAGCCCCAACGTTTTGACAAAGCTTTCGATTACGTCGTCCAATTCTTCGACCACATAAAGTTTTTTTACTTTGGCGGCGAAGTTTTTGATTAGTTCCGGCGGCAGGGGATTAACCATGCCGAGTTTCAGGACGCTGACCGTGTCGCCGAATACTTC
>CAJORE010000130.1 GCA_905236595.1 uncultured Selenomonadaceae bacterium
AAAATGGCGGGAGTAGCGGCGTTAGGAACGGTTTTGGCCGGTTGCGGCGACGCTGTTGCAGAAAGGAAAGAGGATATGGCAAAGAAGAACATAACTCCGGGGACAGGCGGCGAACACTACATTCCCTACGGGGAACGCACGGGCGAAGAATCAATCGTGTACTTCACGCGTGATTTATCGGCGACGGGCTTGATAAAAATTTTCGATCGGATTAAAGATCCGTTGCAGGGCAAAGTCGCGGTGAAATTGCATACCGGCGAACCCCACGGCCCGAACATCATTCCGCGCCCATGGGTAAAAGAGCTGATGCACAGCCGTCTGCCGCAGGCGTCGATTATCGAAACGAACACCTATTACGCCGGCGGCCGCTACACGACGGAAGATCACCGCCAAACCATAAAGACGAACGGCTGGACCTTTGCTCCCGTCGATATTACGGATGAAAAAGGGACGGCCATGTTGCCCGTGCCGGGCGGCAAATGGTTCACGGAAATGTCGGTTGGCAAAAATATGTTGGACTATGATTCCTTCTTGGCGCTCACACATTTCAAAGGGCACATGATGGGCGGGTTCGGCGGCTCCGACAAAAACATCGGCATCGGCTGCGCGGACGGGCGCATCGGCAAAAAGATGATTCACACCGCCGAAAACGGCGGACAATGGAGCATCGCCAAAGAAGAATTGATGGAGCGCATGACCGAATCCACCCAAGCAACCATCTCCCATTTTGCGGGAAAAATCGCCTACATAAACGTCCTGCGCAACATGAGCGTATCTTGCGATTGCGAAGGCACGGGAGCGGCGCCCGTGGTAACGCCGGACATCGGCATCGTTGCCTCCCTTGACATATTGGCCGCCGACCAAGCCAGCGTCGATCTCGTGTACGCCTTGCCGGAGGAAAGCCGCCATGACCTCGTGGAGCGCATCGAGTCGCGCCACGGACTGCGGCAACTTTCCTACATGAAAGAACTGGGCATGGGCAACGATCGTTACCGCTTAATCGACATTGACAACAACGACGCGCAACGAACGGCGCCGGAAGCCGTCAAAGGCATCAGCGGCCATTGGGTATCGGACGGCCTTTGAGGCTAATCGTAGAAGTAATTGGCGCCGGAAACTCCGGATAAACAAAAATGCGCCCCCCGCCTAAAGACGGGGGGCGCTTATCTTTATTCGCGTATCGTTACACCAATTCGATAATAACCATCGGAGCGGCATCACCGCGCCGCGGACCCATTTTCAAAATGCGCGTGTAACCGCCGTTGCGTTCGGCATATTTAACGGCAATTTCATCAAAGAGTTTTCGCACGACAGCTTCGTCCGCCAAGCGGGCAATAGCCATACGGCGCGCCGACAAATCGCCGCGCTTGCCGAGAGTTATGAGTTTATCGGCCAGCGAACGAATCTCTTTGGCCTTCGCCGCCGTCGTCTCGATTCTGCCATATTTGAAAAAGGAAGTCAATATGCTCTTAAAGAGAGCCTTGCGTGCGGAAGAATCACGCCCCAGCTTCCTGTTGCCCATGTGTCCACCTCATTTCCGTAAAGCCGTCAAAACGCATTGTCGCCACCGGGAGCCAACGACAAACCAAGTTCCTCAAGCTTCTTTTTTACTTCTTCCAAGGACTTTCTGCCCAAATTACGCACCCGCATCATATCGTCCTCCGATTTTTGCGTCAAATCGGCAACGTTATTTATCTTGGCACGTTTTAAGCAATTATAGGATCGCACCGATAAATCAAGATCTTCGATGGTCATTTCCATGACTTTCGCACCTTCATCCCCGGCTTCCTCCGGGAAAGCGTCGGTGTTCTCCGGCGTATCATCCGCCGTATCATCCAAGCCCTGGAACAGTTTTAAGTGCATCACCAAAATATTGGCCGCCTTCGACACCGCTTCTTCGGGCTTTAACGAACCGTCCGTCCACACTTCAAGTGTAAGCTTGTCATAATCCGTCACGTTGCCGACACGCGTATCCTGCACCGTATAATTCACCCGTTGCACCGGCGAAAAGATGGAGTCGATGGGAATAATGCCGATAACATCATCCTCGCGCTTGTTCTTTTCGGCGGGAACGAACCCCCGACCGCGCTCGACCCTCATCTCAATTTTCAACTTGCCGCCGGCATTAACCGTCGCAATATGAAGCGCGGGATTCAGCACCTCTATATCCGCATCGCAAATAATATCGCCCGCCAAAACTTCCTGAGGACCTTCGACGTCAATATGAATGTAATGCGCTTCGGTGTCGTTCATCTTCAAGCAAAGCTGCTTTAAGTTCAAAACAATGTTGGTAACGTCGTCCCGCACACCGGGAATGGTAGAAAACTCGTGAAGAACGCCTTCTATTTTAATCGACGTCACCGCCGCCCCCTCAAGGGAGGAAAGCAACATTCGCCGCAAACTGTTGCCGAAAGTCGTGCCGTAGCCGCGCTCAAGCGGCTCGCATACGAATTTGGCGTAACGATGATCTTCGCCAGTTTCCACCGTCTCGATCTTGGGTTTTTCAATATCCGTCATTAAATTGTCCTCCTTAGGGTAAAGCCGCTCATGACAAATCAAATACTTTGCCACACAAAAAAACTTTGCCGTTTACCCCGATTTTTTGCGAAAAAATCCGCAAAAAATCAAGCTTTACCTGGAGTACAATTCAACAATGGACTGCTCATTGACGGGGACATCAATTTCGTCGCGATTGGGGAAACGCGTCACCGTGCCGGAGAGTTTTTCTTTGTCAACCGTCAGCCACGCCGGAGCGGAAAGATGATTGCTCGTCTCGCGAAGTTCCTTAAAGAAGGCATTCTGAGCGCTCTTTTCCGCAACCGCCACCACGTCGCCGACTTTCACCTGCGCCGAAGGAATATCAAGGCGTTTGCCGTTGACGGTAATATGCCCGTGGCGCACCACCTGCCGCGCTTGACGGCGGGTGTTGGCAAGCCCCAAACGGAACACGACGTTGTCAATGCGCCGCTCAAGCAAATTAAGGAGGTTTTCGCCCGTTACGCCCTGCATGGTTTTAGCTTTTTCATAATAGCCGCGGAACTGCTTTTCGAGTACCCCGTAAATAAACTTGGCCTTCTGCTTCTCTTTAAGCTGCATGCCATACTCGCTTACTTTGCGGTTCGTGCGGCGAACCTGCCGCTTGGAGGCTTTCGCCCGGCCGACGGTGGCGGGTTCGATGCCCAAAGCGCGGCAACGCTTCAAGACGGGAACTTTATCAAGTGCCATAGATTGTCGTTAGCCTCCTTACACTCTTCTGCGCTTC
>CAJORE010000131.1 GCA_905236595.1 uncultured Selenomonadaceae bacterium
AATTCTGTCGTTTACCAAAATATTTTTTATTTTACCATAGAGCGAGGGGCTGTGTCAATGAACCGGGCGTCGGAGAAATTTTGTCCGACGGCAGGAAAGCAGACAGGCCGTGTCGAATAGACAAGCTAATGTTTATACCGAAAACAACGGGTGAAAATTTATGGAAGACAAGCCGATTATGCTTATTGTCGACGATGCGGAAATAAATCGCGTTTTGTTATCGCAATTTTTCCAAGGCGAATATCGCATTTTGGAAGCGACCGACGGCAAAGAAGCACTTGAACTTTTGGCGTCCTGCCGCGTAAACATCGTTCTGGTGGAGCTGATAATGCCCGTCATGGATGGCTTTGAGCTTATCGCGGCACTTCGTCGTTCCGACGCATATACCGACGTGCCTATCATAGCCATGACCGGCAAAAACGATGGGGACAATGAAGCCCGCGCCATGGAAATGGGCGCGGCCGACTTTATCACCAAGCCCTTTAACCCGACGATTGTCCGCTCCCGCGTGAAAAATGTCATGGCTCGGCTTGAAAACGAATGGCGCAAGTTAGAGCAAGCCGCCAAGGACAGACAGTTGCGCGAAATGCACCGCTATATCGAACGCGACGCACTCACCGGGCTGTACAACCGCGAAACCTTTTACCGCAAAGCCGCTTCGCTCATGCAAGCCATGAGCGGCACGAGCTTTGACATCGTTTATTTTGACATCAGCTGTTTCAAGGTGATTAACGACCTTTTCCAAACAGAGACGGGCAACCTTATCCTCAAGACCGCCGCTTATTACTTCCAGGCCATTATCGGCGAAGAAGGCATCGTCGGGCGTATCGAGGCAGATCATTTTGCGATATGCATCCCCTCAAACAAGCTCCATATCGGGCGCCTCATGGAAGGCCTGGATAACACCATGCAATCCTTGGGCATAAGCCACAACGTTATGTTCTTTGCGGGCATTTACCCCGTGTCCAACGCCTTTTTGCCCGTCGATCAGATGTGCGATCGGGCGCACATGGCTCTAAACAAGGTCAAAGGCAATTACATGACGCGCTACGCATACTATGACAAAAGTATGCGCGATTTGATGCTCCAAGAGCAAATGATTGTGCGGGATATGGAGCTGGCTCTGCAAGAAAAACAATTTTGCATTTACCTGCAGCCGATTTATAACCTCAAAACGAACAAAATCGTCAGCGCCGAAGCCCTCGTCCGCTGGAACCACCCGGTCAACGGCACAATAAGCCCGGCGCACTTTGTGCCGGTCTTTGAGCGCAACGGCTTCATCGTCCGGCTTGACCGCTTCGTCTGGGAAGAGGTGTGCCGTTTCCTTAAGCGGCAAAAAAACAACGGGGCGCCGCTTGTCCCCGTGTCCGTCAACGTGTCGCGGCTGCATTTTTACAACATGGATCTCTTGGATTTCCTCATGCGGCTCTTGGAACAGTACGAACTGACGCCCGACCTTCTTAAGTTGGAAATAACCGAAAGCGCCTATACGGAAAATCCGCATCAGATTACCTCCGTTATCAAGGAATTCCGCGCCAAAGGTTTCCGCATTTTGATGGACGACTTCGGCAGCGGCTACTCGTCGCTCAATATGCTGAAAAATATGCCCGTCGATATACTTAAAATCGACATGGCCTTCGTGCAGGAAGTGGAAAATTCACCTCGCGCCAATGCCATTTTGCGCTTCATGTTGGAACTGTCGGACGCCTTAAACATGGGCGTTGTCGTCGAAGGCGTCGAAACCAAGCCGCAGATTGACATTCTGGCGGGCTTAGGTTGCGAGGACATCCAAGGCTTTTACTTCTCGCGGCCCTTGCCCGTGCCGGATTTTCGCACGTTGCTTGAAAAAGACGCTTGATAATCGCTGTAATACTATTTTTCAATAAATTGGAGGGGCTACTATGGCATCAATAAAAAAATCCCACTTCGGTGCGCTTGATTCGGGCGTCGGCGTGGATGCGTACACCCTCAGAAACACCAAAGGCACGGAAGTGAAAGTCATTCCTTTCGGTGCGCGGCTCGTGTCTTGGCGTACCATGGCCAAAAGCTATCGGTTCGTCGATATTTTGCGCCATAAGGAACTGAATGTGCTGGCGACTTCCGATCGCGGCGCCGTGGTGTTTGCCGACGGCACCAAGGGCGCGGAAAACATCATGTGGAACGCCGAAGAACTCTATGAAGGCGTAAAATTCACCCACACCGGGGACGATTTTTCGGGAAGCGTATTGTACTCGCTCTCCAACGACAACGAACTTAGCATCATCATGGAAACCGACGGCAAAAAACTGTCGCACAAGGGCGTGTTTGCCATGCCTATATCAACCTTGAACGTTTTTTCCGCCGATTACCAAGGCGAAAAGACCGGCCGTTGGCAAATAAAGGACGAGATCCCCGAAATAGTCATGGAGCCGGGAATGTTCGGCTACGATCCCACCTGCCCCATCGACTATTACGACGCCGGTCTGCGACGGGCGGTGCTCGTCGAGTCCGAAGAAATGCTCCTGTCCATGACGGCCTTTTGCACCGGCCTTAACTGCACGCTGACTTTGGAAAGCATGGACACGGGCATATTGCTCGGCGACGCCGACACCAACACCGCCGGTGATTGGAAAGGGCAAACGGTATACGCCCTGAAAATAATGAAACGCTGACGGGCGGAGCCGGCAAGCCAAGGTAAAATCCGATTTATTAACATAATACCCCCAAGGGAGGCAACTAAATGAATATTCACGAACACCAGAGCAAGGAAATTCTTCGTGCCTTCGGCGTCAACGTGCCGCGAGGCAAAGCGGCTTTTTCCGTCGATGAGGCCATCGCCGCCGCCAAAGAACTCAATGCTCCCGTCACCGTCGTCAAAGCGCAGATCCACGCCGGTGGGCGCGGCAAAGCCGGCGGCGTAAAAATCGCCAAAACCATTGATGAAGTAAAAACCTACGCCACGGAGCTTTTGGGCAAAGTGTTGGTTACGCACCAAACCGGCCCGTCCGGTAAAGAAGTACGGCGCCTCTTAATCGAAGAAGGCTCCAAAATCAAAAAGGAATTTTATCTTTCCTTCGTCGTCGATCGCCAAACCGCCAAAGTCGTTATGATGGCCTCGACGGAAGGCGGCGTCGAAATCGAAAAAGTCGCCGCCGAAACGCCGGAAAAAATCTTCAAGGAATACATCGACCCCGCCGTGGGGCTTATGCCTTTCCAGGCCAGCCGCATGGCCTATGCGCTCAATTTCCCCCCGGCGGCCGTTCGCAAAGCCGCCGCCATGATGGGGCAGCTCTACAACGTCCTAATCGGCAAGGACTGCTCGCAAGTCGAGATAAATCCCCTTGTGCTGACGGAGGATGACGACGTAATTGCCCTTGACGCGAAACTTAACTTTGACGACAGCGCCCTCTTCCGTCATCCCGACGTGGTTGAAATGCGGGACAAAACGGAAGAAGACCCCAAGGAACTCACCGCCGCCGCCGCCGATTTGAACTACGTCAATTTGGGCGGCAACGTTGCCTGCATGGTAAACGGCGCCGGTCTTGCAATGGCCACGGTGGACATATTGAAGCACTACGGCGGCAACCCCGCCAACTTCCTCGATGTGGGCGGCGATTCCGATCCGCAAAAAATCGCGACGGCATTCAAGATTATGTTGGACGGCGGACAAGCCAAAGGCATCTTCGTCAACATTTTCGGCGGCATCAACAAATGTGACCAAGTGGCGGAAGGCATCGTCGAAGCGGCAAAAATCATCTCCGACGACGGCAAGTCCATTCCCGTTCCCGTGGTTGTGCTCCTTGAGGGGACAAACGTCGAACGCGGCCGGGAAATCTTAAAAAATACGCCCATCGCCAACGTTATCATGGCACCCACCATGGAAGGCGGCGCGAAAGAAATTGTGCGCCTTGTCAACGCCGACAACTAAGCGGAGGAACATAAATGAGCATATTAGTCAACAAAGATACCAAAGTTATCGTTCAAGGCATTACCGGCAAAGCGGCAACGTTTCACACGAAACAAATGCTTGCCTACGGCACGAAAATCGTGGCGGGCGTGACCCCCGGCAAAGCCGGACAAACCGTCGAAGGCGTGCCGGTGTTTAACAGCGTGCGCGATGCGGCAAAAGAAACGGGAGCAACAGCCTCCGTAATCTACGTTCCCGCCAAATTCGCCGCCGATTCCATTATGGAAGGCGTCGAAGCGGGCTTGGATCTCGTCGTCTGCATCACGGAACATATACCCGTGCTCGATATGGTCAAAGTCCGCAAGTACATGGAAGGCAAAAAAACGCGGCTTATCGGGCCGAACTGCCCCGGCATTATGACGACGGGCGAATGTAAATTGGGCATTATCCCCGGCAACGTGCAGTCCAAGGGGCATGTGGGGCTGGTATCGCGCTCCGGGACCTTGACCTACGAAGCGGCGTTCCAATTAAAGAATGCCGGCATCGGCATCACGACTTCCGTCGGCATCGGCGGCGACCCGGTGAAGGGGACGGATTTCATCGACGCCCTGAAACTTTTTAACGAGGACGAGGACACTTATGCCATGCTGATGATCGGCGAAATCGGCGGCAACGCGGAGGAAGATGCGGCGGCGTGGATTAAAGCCAACACCAAAAAACCCGTGGCGGCCTTCATCGCCGGTCGGCAAGCGCCTCCCGGCAAACGCATGGGTCATGCGGGAGCAATCATCGCCGGCGGCAAAGGCACGGCGGCCGACAAAATAGCGGCGCTCAACGAAGCAGGCATCATGGTCGCCGACACCGTGGCGCACATCGGCGAAACCGTGGTCGAAACCCTCAAGAAAGCGGGCATTTACGATAAATGTTACAAGCCCGTCGCATAATCCCAAGGAACCCTTCTGATTGTTTGCGCCCACCGATGATATTGGCAAACTGTTCAAAAAACCGCCCGACGGCAATGACCCGTCGGGCGGTTTTTTATAGGAATTCCTTCAGCCGTCGGCAAAGCGTCCGGCCATCGGGAGCCACAAAATCGGCAATCCGGATTAACGCGGCGGGTGGCTCGTGTACCCCGGCATACGCCACGGCAAAATCGGCGGCGTTGAGCATAGCCAAATCCCCGGCGCCGTCCCCAACGGCAACGACGTAAGCTCCCTTTTGCCGCAACTTTTCTATCACCGCCGCCTTATCGACGTACCGCGTTATCCTTATGCCGCCTTCTTCTTCCACAACCCCCGCCGAAGAAAAGAAGGCGCAACCCAACCGCCGGATAACCGGGGCGACCCACAAATCAAGATTGCCGGTCACCACGACACAATTCGCGCTCCGCTCTTTGACAAAAGCGACAATATCGTCATTAAGCGGTATTGCCGCCATTATCGCCCGCGCTCGCGTCAAGGGGATGGCGCTCAAAACGGCGACACGGGCGGCAAAGGATTCGACAAAGGGGATGTTTCCCGCCACGGTGTTTTTGGTTATCGCCGCAAACTCGTCGGCTCTTCCCAACTCTTTGGCCAACTCCGGCAAAGTTTCCCGCATGGTCAGCGTGCCGTCAAAATCAAAAGCGAATATCGTATTCATCGGCCAAGATCCAGTCCCAAAATTTGCCGATATTTTGTCTCCAATTCCTTCGTGTAAAGATCGGGGCGTCCCGGCACGGAATCGGTAAGCATGGGACGGATTTTATGCCTTAAGCTGTTCAAAAGTTCGCCGTCGGCGGCAAGTTGCACCGCCAGCCCGACATACTTGGCGATATTGTCCGCCGCCAAATGTCGAAGCCCGATATTCGCCAAAATCCCCAACGAAAACCGCGTGTTGCGCCGTTCGCCATAGAGCGTAACCACCGGGACACCCATATACAAAGCATCGAAAGTTGTTCCGCCGCCCGTATAGGGGTATGTGTCAAGGGCGATGTCAATATCAAGGTAACGCGCCATGTAATCCCGGGAGGCCGCTTCAAAAATCAGCCGTTCCGCCGGCAACCCCAATGCGACAAAGCGCGCCCGCGCCTCGGCAACAAAATCGGCGTCGGCATACTCGGAGCATTTCAAAAGCAACCGCGAATTATCGGTCTTGGCTAAAATCTCGCTCCACGCCGCAATCATCTCGTCGGTTATTTTGCGATATTGATTAAACACGCCGAAAGTAACAAACCCGTTCTTTATACAGGGCGTATCGGTTATGGCGGGAATGTTCCCCTCCAACGTGGCATAAGCCGAAAATTGGCTCGTCAAATAAAGCGGTTTTTCCGTAAAATACCGTTCATGTTGCCCGGGCGGATCCACAACGGCATCGGTAATATAATAATCCACCGTTTCAAGTCCCGTGGTTGCCAAGTAGCCTATGCCGCAAATTTGCACGGGCGCGCTTTTTCTTGCCAAAACCGGCAACGAGTTGCCGCCCGTATGCCCCGCAAGCTCCACCAATATATCAATGCCGTCCCTGCGTATTCTGTCGGAAAGCTCCGCATGACTTAACCGGGGAACGTCCACAAAAAATTCGACGCAACCTTTTATTTTCTCGGTCACGGCATCGGGCATATCGGTAGTGCTGTACATATAGACGGCAAATTTTTCGCGATCGGCATACCGCAACAACCCCGCAAAAAATTTGGCGGCAACGTGTCGCCGACAATCCGGCGACACATACCCCACCCGAATACGCCGCCCCGTTTGCGTAATTTCGGCGGCCAACGCCGCCAAGTCGTATGTATGAGGCACAATATCCTTAAAGAAGCCGTTATAGACTTTGTGCAAGTCAAAAAGATCCGCCGCCGAAAAATCCAAATACTGCGCCACCAACAACAGGGCGCCGTACCGTTCGCTGCGTTTTTCCGCGTCCCGCTCGGTCAACCAACATTCGCGCCCCGCCTCAAAAGCCTCTGCGTGATAACCCAAAGCCATGGCGCACGTTACGAAATTTTCGTAATACAAACCCATGATTAGGGGCGAGGGCTTTTTGTACACGCCGCCCTTTATTTTTGCGAAAACGTCCGTTATGACTTCGTACATCTTGCGGTGCAGGTGCATAAATTTTTCGCTGCCCAAGGAGACGTAATACATTATTTCTTCGGGGGTGGTCAACAAACCTGCCGCATACGACTTGTCCCAATAAGGGAACGCGGCCTTTTTCAGGCGCATTTGTTCCGCATACGGTTTCCGCCAGAAATTTTCGTCGGCGGTAATCTTATTGACATAAGCTTCCCCAATATCAAAGTACAGCTCCGCCGGTGCGCTTTTGTCGCCGTACAGCGCCGCAAGCTCCTCCCCCAGCGCAATTACTTCGTCGTGGCGATGCCCCTTCATCGCCCGCAACATTTCTTTTTTAAGCTCGTGAATCTTAGCTTTGTTGCCGTTTTTTAGCTTTTTCAAAACAATCCCTTTGTTATCCTTCGCCCGTCGCCTAAGCTTGCCATGTGAATTCCATATCGCTTATGTGTACGGTGTCGCCTTCTTTAATGCCCCGCGCCTTTAATTGTTCGTCGATACCCTTGAGCCGCCAAATGTATTGGAACCGCCGCAGGGCTTCATCGTTGTCGAAGTTGGTCATAGCCACCAGCTTATGCAGGTTTTTGTTCGCTACGATGAAATCACCCGCATCGTTGCGGGTAATGGTTACTTGGTCATCATCTTCGTCCGCATCGTACACTTTGGCAACATCGTAGACGGTGGGCGGTTCGTCCTCTATCTTCGGCAGTTCCTGCCCCAAATAGGCAATAAGTTCCTTTAGCCCTTCGCCCGTCGCCGCGCTGACACCGAAAAATGAAAGCCCTTCCCGTTCGGCCAGTTCCTTTAAGCGCGGCACATTATCCGCGCTTAAAGGCAAATCAATTTTGTTCGCCGCCAAAATTTGCCGTTTCGCCGCCAATTTTTCGCTGTACTTGGCCAATTCCTTGTTTATGCGAAAATAATCTTCGACGGGATCGCGTCCGTCAAC
>CAJORE010000132.1 GCA_905236595.1 uncultured Selenomonadaceae bacterium
ACGCTACACATGAACAACAACGACAATCGTCCGCTTAGCAAAGCGCCGCCGGAATTCCCCGGCACCATAAAAAATATATATGAACATTCTGCGGATGTATTCAAAGACCCGCATTTTGACGATGTGCGCGACGAGTATAATCTTCTGGCGGTCGATCAACGGCAGATGTTTGACGCCATGATGAGCGAAATAGTTTTCATGTGCCGCGATTTGGGCGGCAGTTTACATGGTAACCCCGGCAATGAATTCTTCCGCTTCATACCCAAGGACGAAAATGACAGGTTCGCCAAGCGCAGCGCCATAATCGCCAAAAAATCCGCCGATGCCGATTTAGCCGAGTTGTTGGATGCGGCGGTGTCTCGCGAAGAATTGCAAAAAATGGCGTTCGTCAAGGAGATATATGTTGAAAAACGCTTGAAAAAACAAGAAATCGTGGCGAAAATTACCAAGGAAATGCTCGACCCAATGCGTATTATGCCCTATATTTTTTGGTCAACTCCCGAAGAAATGGTGACTTTCTTTGACATCGCCACTAACGACACGGGCTATGAATTATACGACGAGGATGATTTACCGCTGGCCTTTTTGGAGGGCGGGTATGTTTTCCCCACCGGCGGGGACACGTTCCGCATAAGTCATGATGTGGCGGCAGTCGTCACCCGTCTGTGGCAAGATGAAGAACTGCAAAAAATTTACGACCGATATGTATGGTTGCAGGATTGCGCTGATGCGGCAATAAGCCTGTACGGCATCTTTCCCCTCGATATTTTGACAACCCTTTACAATCTAAGCCCGCGCCACAAAACCGACAGCCACGGCATATTGGAGATGTTGCTCACACAGCCCAACGATTACAGCACGATTACCGTAAACGGCCATTATGCCTACGATCGGGACGATCGTATAAATTTGCCGCATTTGCTCGACTACCTAAGCGACGCTCCTTATTTTATTCCCTCCCTGCCCATGTTGGAGTCCGGCAATTATATCACCACCCCCGCCAAGTTGGTAAATGCCCGTCTCTCCGAATTCATGTGCAACGTCATTGATTTTGATCCCGACGAAGCCTCCGATTTAATCTGGGATATAAACTACGCGAAGATTTGCGGCGTAAACGAAGCAACCGAACTGTCAAAACTGATTAACTATATATCAAGCCACACCACAACGGCCAATCGCAAACGATTGATTAAACTCATTGAGGAACTTAATCCTTTCGTACGTCGAATGAAAAATCACGGGTATACGGACAGCGAACTGGCGACGCTAAAAAAAGAACAATCGTCGGCAGATAAAAAAGTCATTCGCATTGACGAATTGCGACGCAAAAAAGAAAAAAAAAGAAAAGGCGGTAATTGACATGAAAATAACCATTGGCAGCGATCACGGCGCGGTAGCATTGAAGGACGAAATAAAAACGGTGCTGGGAGAATTCCCCGATATTGAAGTCACCGATGTCGGCACATTCGGAACGGATTCGGTCGATTATCCCGATATTGCCGAAAAAGTTTGCTCCGCCGTAAGCAGCGGCCAAGCCGACCGGGGTATCGTTTTGTGCGGCACGGGGATAGGCATCTCAATAGCCGCCAACAAAATCAACGGTATTCGTTGCGCTTTGGCGACCGATGTCTATTCGGCGCGAATGTGCCGCGAACATAACAACGCCAACGTTTTGGCATTGGGCGGCCGCGTCACGGGTTTCGGTCCGGCGGGGGAAATTGTCCGCGTATTCGTAACGACGGAATTTACCGGCGGCCGACACGCACGACGCGTCGAAAAAATCATGGCACTTGAGGGCAAACAGAAATAATGCCCGTCAATCGGTTCTTTCTTAATACGGAGGTATTTACATGCTATCGCTTGAAAGCTTGGCCGCAGTCGATCCCGAAATAAAAAACGAACTCGACAACGAACTTAAACGCCAACAGACCAAGTTGGAGTTAATCGCGTCGGAAAATATTGTCAGCCGCGCCGTATTGGAGGCTCAAGGCAGCGTACTTACCAACAAATACGCCGAAGGCTATCCGGGCAAACGCTATTACGGCGGTTGCGAATTTGTTGACGTTGTCGAAAGTTTGGCCATCGAGCGCGCCAAGAAACTCTTTGGCGCGGAATATGCCAACGTACAGCCCCATTCCGGCGCCCAAGCCAACATGGCGGTGTTCTTCTCGTTGCTAAACCCCGGCGATACCGTCATGGGAATGAGCCTCACCGACGGCGGGCATTTGACCCACGGCAGTCCCGTAAATATGTCCGGCAAATATTTTAACATCGTGCCGTATGGGGTAAGTCGTAAGACGGAGCAAATAGACTATGACGAATTGGCCAAACTCGCCAAGGAGCACAAACCGAAACTGATTGTTGCCGGTGCTTCGGCCTATGCCCGCATTATTGATTTTGCGCGCCTTGCCGAAATTGCCAAGGAAGTCGGCGCATATTTAATGGTCGATATCGCCCACATTGCCGGCCTCGTAGCCGCCGGCGAACACCCAAGCCCCATTCCTTATGCCGATGTAGTAACAACGACTACGCATAAGACGTTGCGCGGTCCTCGGGGCGGCATGATTTTGTGCCGTGACGCCGAATTCGGCAAACAATTCAACAAAGCCATTTTCCCCGGCATCCAAGGCGGCCCTTTGATGCACGTCATCGCCGCCAAAGCGGTTGCCTTGCACGAAGCATTGCAACCCGCCTTCAAGGAATACGCCAAACAGATGAAAAAAAATGCGGCGGCCTTGGCGGCCAAGCTTGCCGCCGACGGTTTCCGCATCGTATCCGGCGGCACGGACAATCACCTGATGCTTGTCGATTTGACAACGAAAAACCTGACCGGCAAAGAAGCACAAAATCTTCTCGATGAAGTGAACATCACCGCCAACAAAAATACGATTCCCTTTGAACCGCTGTCGCCTTTCGTTACGAGCGGCTTGCGTTTGGGATCGCCGGCATTGACAACTCGCGGCTTTACGGAAAGCGATATGCAAGAAGTCGCCGACATTATCGCTCTTGTCCTGAACAATCCCGCCGACGAAGCAAAGAAAGACGAAGCCAAACAGCGCGTGGCAACGCTGTGCGAAAAATATCCGATTTATTGACGAAGAACGAAGGCTCTTGCAAATATTGCCTTACTGAAGGAGCGACAAAATGAGTGTAACCATTGTCGATCACCCGCTTGTACAACACAAATTAACCCTGATGCGCAAAAAAGATACCGGTACCAAGGATTTCCGCGAACTGTTGGAAGAGATTGCCATGCTCATGGCGTACGAAATCACCCGCAATTTCCCTTTGGAAGAAACGGAAATCGAAACACCCATCAAAAAATGTCG
>CAJORE010000133.1 GCA_905236595.1 uncultured Selenomonadaceae bacterium
AAAGGCGCGGCAACTTTGGCCGACACGTTGACGGCGCTCGTCGAAGGGCGGCTGGTGCGCCAAAAACAAAACGACGCCGAATTTTGCTATGCGCCCATGATAAAAAAAGATACGGGACTTATTGATTGGCAAAAACCGGCACGGGAGATACACAACTTGGTACGCGGTTTGCGCAATTTTTCATCGGCATACACGTTTCTGCAAAAAGTGCGGCTCAAGGTTCATCGCACGCGCTTGACGGACAGAACCGCCGTCAACCTGCACGCCGGCGAAATCATCCGTGCCGACAAAAGCGGCTTGTTTGTCGCTTGCGGCGTCGGCAAAAACATGGACGTATTGGAAATTTTGGAACTGCAACCCGACGGCAAACGGCCAATGAGCGCCACCGCTTTTTTGAGCGGTGCGAAAATTGTTTTGCCCACCAAATTCTCGAACAAAACGGATGATTGACAATGAGTACCGCAAAGTCTGTCAACAATCGACCGCCGACCAATGATACGGCCAATGTAACCGCCGCGTTAAGCAAAATCGCCGCTTATGCCGAAGGCAACGCACCGCAAAACCAAAAGCGGCTGTTTATCGGCTTAATGCTTTTGTCCGTCCTGTGTACGGGACTTTTTTTGTACGGTTTGTGGCGTATCGCTTACTTGGGGCTGTGCGAAATAAATCCCGTTTTGCCGACGATTGTCGGCGCCGTTTTTGCGGCGGCAATCGCCGTCGCTTTGTTATGCCTGGCCAACGTTGTTTTGGCGGTAAAAAATTTGCCCGTCGTCGGCAACTTAGAAACAAAAACTTACGCCCTCATAAATTTGTTTTTCCCCATGGCGGTGTACCTCGGCAAATTGTTCGGCATACGGCGACGGCAACTCGAAGGTTCCTTCGTCGCCGTCAGCAATGTATTGTTTGCGCGGCGCGGCATAAAAGTACCCGCCGAACGGTTACTCGTCATAACGCCCCATTGTCTGCAACTCGCCTCCTGTCCCCACAAAATTACCCGCGATCCCAATAACTGCAAGCGGTGCGGCCAATGCAACATCGGCGACTTGATGAAGCTGTCGGACGAACTTGGCTTTAAGTTCCTGGTAGCCACGGGCGGTACGTTGGCACGGCAAATGGTGAAAGAAGCACGTCCCAAGGCGGTGCTTGCCATAGCTTGCGAGCGGGATTTAATGAGCGGCATAAAAGACGTATATCCGTTGCCCGCCGTGGGGGTGCTGAACATTCGTCCCAACGGGCCGTGTTACAATACCAGAGTCGATATGAATGAGATACGTTTACGCTTGGCGGAGATTATAATTCCCGCCGAAACCAATGAGGCGGACAATGGATAAAATACGCGAAAGCGCGGCACGCATTTTAAGCGACATCTTGGACGGCGGCGCCTATGCCAATATATCACTGCCTAAGGAATTGCGCCGCTTGGAAGAACCAAACGGCGCACACGGTAAAAAAACGCCCCTCGCCGAAGTCGATCGCCGCTTTTTGACGGAACTCGTCTACGGCGCCACAAAACGGGCGGGGACGATTGATTTTATTTTGAGCAAACACATGAGCCGTCCCTTGACGAAAGTGCCGCCAATGGTTCGCTCAATTTTGCGTTTGGCGATTTACCAAATATATTTTACGGACAAGATACCCCCTTCTGCCGCCGTTAATGAGGCAGTGGAACTGACGAAACATTATTCCCACGTCGGCACGGTGAAATTTGTCAACGCCGTTTTGCGAGCGGCGGTGCGAGAGCCGGACAAAGCCAAATTCCCCCGCGCCGCAGAAAATTTACCGCTGTATTTGTCGCTGAAATATTTTCATCCCCTGTGGCTCGTCGAGAAATTTTTGGCGGATTTCGGCGAAGAACAAACCTGCCTGCTCCTCGCGGCGAACAACGTTGAACCGCCGTTGACGCTTAGGACAAACACCGCCAAAATATCCCGCGAAGAACTGCTGACGAAGCTGGCCGCCGTCGGCGTGATATGCGAACCATCAACTCTCCTGCCCGAAGGGATAATTTGCACCAGACATGACGCGCTGAACAATTTGACGGCACTCACCGAAGGTTTGGCAACGGCACAGGACGAAAGCTCCATGCTCACGGCTCACATCGTCGCCCCCCATGCCGGCGATTTTGTCATCGACGCCTGTGCGGCACCGGGCGGCAAAACGACGCATTTGGCGGCGCTTACGGAAAATCGCGGGCGCATCGTTGCCGTGGATGTTTCCGACGCGAAACTGAAACGCATTGCCGACAATGCCAAACGTTTGGGCGCGACGGCTGTCGAGACGCTTCTTTATGACGCTCGCAACTTAGGCGAACGGTTCCCTGCCGCCGCCGATGCCGTGCTGGTTGATGCCCCGTGTTCGGGGCTGGGAGTACTGCGCCGCAAAGCCGATTTGCGCCACAAAAAAACCGCCGCCGATCTTGCGCGGTTGCCGCAAACACAGGGCGAAATTTTAGCCGGTGCCGCCAAAGCCGTAAAATGCGGCGGTGCGCTTATATATTCGACCTGCACGATAAATGCGACGGAAAATGACACCGTTGTCATGGATTTTCTGCGCAACAACGACGACTTCGCCATCGTCGATGCACGGCAATTTTTGCCGAACAACGTCACGGCGCAATTTGCCGCGCTTGACAAAAATGCGGCGACATTGCCGGAAGCATTGCACTTTTATCCGCACCGCGATAAAACCGACGGCTTTTTTATCGCCAAAATGGTTAGGAGGGTCTGATTATGTCAATCTTGGGTGCTTTTGCCGTACCGCATCCGCCGATTATTTTGCCGGAAGTGGGTCACGGCGAAGAAGCGAAAATAGCGGCGACAACCGATGCTTACCGCAAAGCCATGCGCCAAGCGGCGGCACTTAAGCCCGATACCGTAATAATAACCAGCCCTCATTCGATTATGTACGCCGATTATTTTCATATATCGCCGGGCGCCAAAGCCCACGGTAACTTTGCCGCCTTTCGTGCGCCGCAACTTGAAATCGAAGTCACCTACGACCAAGAGTTCGTATCCGCCCTGAGCGGCGCCTGCGAAAAAAACGGCATAAGCGCCGGAACCCTCGGCGAAAAAAATGCGGCACTTGATCACGGTACGCTTATCCCTCTGCGTTTTTTGGACAAGTTTACAAACAATTTTAATCTTGTGCGAATCGGACTGTCCGGTTTGTCGCCTCTTGAACATTACCGCTTCGGCCAATGCATCGCGCAAGTGGCAACAATGCTAAAGCGCCGCGCCGTCTTTATCGCCTCCGGCGACCTGTCCCACAAACTAAAAGCCGACGGGCCTTACGGCTTTGCCAAGGAAGGGCCGGTGTTTGACGCCGAATGTATGGAGGCTATGGCCACGGGCGATTTTTTGCGCTTGCTGTCGATTGATTCTGCGCTGGCCGAAGGCGCGGCCGAATGTGGCCTGCGTTCTTTTTGGATTATGGCGGGAGCGCTTGATCGACAAAAATTGACGGCGCACCGCTTGTCCTACGAAGGGACGTTCGGCGTCGGTTACGGCGTGGTGACGTTTACATTATCAAACGAACAGGATACGACGCGCAACTTCGGTGAACAATTCGCCGCCAAAGAGAAAAAACGCCTCGCCGACTTAAAAGCCGCCGAAGATGACTACGTTCGTTTGGCGCGCCTGTCCGTTGAAACATTTGTCAAAACAAAAGTACCCGTCGCCATGCCCCAAAATCTGCCGCCGGAAATGACGGGCAGTAAAGCCGGGGTGTTCGTGTCGCTCAAAAAAGACGGCCGCCTGCGCGGTTGCATCGGCACGTTTTTGCCAACGACAGACAGCATTGCCGCCGAAATTTTACGAAACGGCATCGCCGCTTGCAGTCAAGATCCGCGTTTTAACCCGGTGACGCCCGAAGAATTAAGTAGCCTTGTTTACAGCG
>CAJORE010000134.1 GCA_905236595.1 uncultured Selenomonadaceae bacterium
CGTAGCACCACTACGCTTCGTCGTCATTCCTTGTCTGCCGAAAAAATCCCTCGGCAATGGCACGAACTCATTTATGCAGCGTTTCCCCAAATTTATCGTTGCTCACTCCTTAACAAAAAAAATTTCCTCTTTGCATTGACGGCTTTGTCAATCAATGGTATTATAATTGAAAATGAATATTGATTGGATCGGGTGTCGTGCCGCAGAGAAGAACGTTGGCAAACGAAAATTGCAACGGGTTTCCTTCGCCGAAGTTTGTGATTTTTTGCGATGAATTTTTTGCGGCGAAGATGGGGACGTTTTTTCGAGCGTCGCCATTTTCGGACTTAATAGGGAAACCGGTGCAAAACCGGTGCGGTCCCGCCACTGTATCAGCGAGCAAACCTGCATAGTTACGTCACTGGGGCGATTTGTTTCCCCCGGGAAGGCGCAGGCGCGTGATGACCTGGAGCCAGGAGAACTGCCCGATTGACAACCACCGTCGGAGATTATGAAAGTCTGCGGCCGATTTTCGTCGCGCTTTTGCAATTTCCGTGACCTGCGAGCGATGGGGAAGGGGGATTGATAATGCACCATGCATTTTTAATTCCGGCTGTGTCCGGTTTTTTTTGTTTGCAATACGCGCAAAAAATAATCCTTTTCGCAAACGAAAAGGATTATTTTTTTGCGTCGGCTTCAAAGATTGAATGAATCGTATCACCAACTTTTTGCGTCCGTCAAAGGCGGACAGAAAATTTTTGCAGATAGCCATGCCCGCCGCCATGGAAGGTATGTTTTCGGTGTTGCTTTGCTCCGTTGACATAATAATGGTGGGGACACTCGGCACGCAAGCCATTGCCGCCGTCAGTATTTTCACCCAGCCGCGCATGATGATTCTTTGCGTGGCGCGTTCCTTCGCTTCAACCATTGCCCTCTTGACGGCAAAATATTTCGGCAAAGGCGAAAAGCAAGCCATCGGCAAATTGCTTGGGCAATCCGTCTTGCCAATGGCCGTAGTCTTTGGTTTGTTGCACGGGGCGTTTTACCGGCAAATGCAATCGTTGCTTTTGTTCATGGGCGCGGAGCCGTCGTATATGGCAGCGGCGGTGTCCTACGGACAAATCGCTTTGGTCGGCGTGTTTTTTTCCTCCGTCACCGTCGCATTGCAAGCCGTCATGCTTGGCTTGGGGCGAACGGGTGCCGTCTTTAAGATAAATCTCGTCGGCAATATCGTGAACATCATCGGCAACGCTGTTTTTATTTACGGGCTGAACATGGGTGTTGACGGAGCGGCGTGGGGGACGGTACTCGGCACGGGCATCGGTTTTGGGCAAACCGTTCGCTTTTTGAATCGGGAAAAAATCGTCGCCAAATGGTTGGCGTTGCCGGACAAAACCTATGCCGCCGAAGTCTGGAGCGTATTTTACGGCGTCTTTGGCGAGCAATGCTTCGAGCGCATCGGCATGGTTATCTACACGCGCACGGTTGCCCAATTGGGGGCTGCTGCCTACGCCGTCCACGCCGTTTGCATGAATTTTTGCGATTTTTATTATTCGTTTGCCGGCGGCCTCGGCAAAGCCGGCATGATTTTGGCGGGACACGCCTACGGCAAGGGCAGCGCCTTGCAACAAAACCTTTTTTGGCGCACGGCCATGAAATGGGGCGGCATATTTTCCTTTGTTTCGTTCGCCATCACCTATTTGTTCCGCTTTCAATTATTCGGCATCTATGTGAACGACGCAACAACCTTTGCTTTGGGCGGCACGATTATGATTTTCGTCGCGGCGGTCAGTTTCCCGGAAGCTCATTCGTTAATATGCGCCGGAATTTTACGCGCCGGAGGCAAAACGACCCAAGTCGCCATATATTCGTTAGTCAGCATCGCCATCTTGCGTCCGATAATCACCGTGTTTTTGGTCGAACGCCTTAATCTCGGTTTGGCGGGAGCATGGACGGCGCTGTTTATTGATCAAAGTTTGCGCGCAACTTGCGCCCATTTTTTGCTTTGCAAATACAGGAGGTAATTATTTTGCGAAAAAAAACGGCAGTATCTTTGGCCGTGGCGACGATACTCGGCACGGCATCGGTAACTTTTGCGGCGCCCAATCCTTTTAGCGACGTTCCCGCCGACCATTGGGCCTACGATGCGGTGGCACAGCTTGTCGCCGACGGCGTAATCACGGGCTACGGCGATGACACTTTTCGCGGCGACCGCCAAGTGACCCGCTACGAATTGGCGCAGGTCATCGCCAAAGTATTGGCGCAGGATGCCGCTACGGCAAATGACCCCGCCGGAACAAAACGAACGCTCCGCAAAAGTACGGACAAAGCGCTGGTCGATCGTTTGGTGGCGGAATTTGGCGACGAGCTAAACACGTTGGGAGTTCGCGTAAGCAATCTTGAAAGAAACGCCGATCTTGTGAAATGGACGGGAGAACTTCGCTATATTTATAAGAGCGACCGCAACGAGAACCGCGCCAAAAATAATCTTAACCGCTTGGAAGTGCGTCTGTTCCCCTCAGCCGAAATCAACGATCATTGGCATATCAAATCGCGGCTTACTTCCCGCGTCAACCTTAAAAACGACACGGCCAACGATGTCGCGCTTACCTACATCTACGCCGAGGGCAAGTATAAAAATTTTGGCATCAACTTGGGCAAACTGTCCAATTACAGCACCAACGACGACGGTTTGGTCACCGATGATTATTTTTCGGGGGCGCAGCTTAACTTCGGTAAAAAGTTGAAAGCCGTCTTGGAAGCCGGACGTTGGAACATGACGCGGGGCAACGGCGTCGGCTCGTTATTCGCCGCCAATGCCGACACTGCCGATTATTTGGGCGCACAATTAAATTACGCAAACGGCAAACTGACGTCGGGACTTGGCTATCGGTATTTTAAGACCGACGGCTTAAAGACCGTCGCCGGATACAGCACCGGCGGCGACGAGGATAAAGCCAACATCATGTCCGTCGGCGCAACTTACAAATTCGACAACAACTTTGCCTTGGGCGGCGCATACGCGAAAAACACCAAGGCAGACAACGCCGACACTTCCCACAGCATCAAACTAAGCTACAAGGGCGCCAAACGCGGAGCCGCCGGAACATGGGGGATGCACGCCGCTTATCGTTATGTCAGCAGATTTGTCAGCTTGGCGCCGACTTACGAATCCATGTTCAGCGAAAATCACCGCAAAGGCTACGAAGTCGGGTTGCAATACGTCCCGGTACGGAACGTACTGACGGACATTTGCTACTTCGACGGCAAGAAACTCGATACCGGCAACAACAGCAACACGCTCTACGGGCGGGTGCGTTTCTACTTCTGATGAGCAAACGCCCGCGAAAGGAGGATACATTTATTTGAAACGACTGCAAAATCGTTTGCTGCAAATGTTGATAACTCTAATCGGCGTCAGTTTTCTCACATTTTGCCTGACTTATATCGCCCCGGGAGATCCGGCCGCCATGGTTTTGGAGGCCGGCGATCATATCGTCTCGGAGGAGCTTTTGCAAAAAACACGGGAGGAAATGGGGCTTAACAAACCGTTTCTCGTGCAGTATGTCGATTGGGTCGGCGGGTTGTTGCACGGCGATATGGGCGTTTCGTACTCGGCGAAAAAACCCGTGGCCGAAAAACTGGCGGAAGGCTTTGTCGGCACGTTTTTCCTCGCCGCCGTGACAATCGTGTTTGTCGTTGTCATATCCATTCCCCTCGGTATATGGTCGGCAATACGGCAGAACGAATGGCCCGATTATTTGGTGCGAATATGTTCATTCGTCGGCGTATCCATGCCAAACTTTTGGCTGGGGCTGATGCTTCTTTACATCTTCGGCTTGAAGCTTGGCTGGTTCCCCATAACCAGTTCGTCGGTCACCGTCCAAGGCGTGGTGTTGCCGGCTCTGACCTTGGCGATTTACCAATCGACAAAATATGTCCGCCAAGTACGGACGGTCATTTTGGACGAATTGCACCAAGATTATGTTATCGGCGCACGAGCGCGGGGCATCGGCGAAACGACGATTCTCTTAAAGCACGTCTTGCCCAATGCCATATTGCCGCTCATAACGCTTTTGGGTATGTCAATCGGCTGGTTGTTGGGCGGTGTGGCAGTCATCGAAATTGTTTTTTCGTGGCCGGGAATCGGCAATACGGCGGTACACGCGATAATGATGCGGGACTATCCGTTGGTTGAGGGCTTCGTGCTGTGGGTTGCCGTGGTCTATATGCTCATAAATTTTTTGGTCGATGTGTCCTACACCTATTTCGATCCCCGCTTAAAAAAGGAGGGGAACGGATAAATTGGAAGCCATTTGCAAAGCTTTGAGAACCAATCGTTTGTTTGCGTTCTATACGGCATTGGTGGCGCTAATCATAATCGTCGCCGTATTTGCCAATTATTTGGCGCCGCAAGACCCGATGGAAAGCAACATGAAAAACGTACTGGCCTCCCCGTCAGCCGAGCATTGGTTCGGCACGGATAAATTGGGGCGCGATACATTTTCGCGCATCATTGCCGGAACGCAGGTGTCCATGTTCATGACCTTATGCTTGGTTATTTTGGTGGCCTTGGTCGGGACGGCAGTCGGCATTGTCAGCGGTTATTTCGGCGGCAGGACGGAGACGATTCTCATGCGGTTTGCCGACATGATGCTTGCTTTCCCCGGCGTGGTTTTGGCCATTGCCATTGCCGGTATCTTGGGCGGCAGCGTCGTCAATACGATTTTGGCGCTTTTGGCGGTGGCGTGGGCAAAATACGCTCGGTTGGTACGAAGTCTCGTGGTGAAGTTGCGGAACAGCGACTTCATCGCGGCGGCCAAATTAAACGGCACGCGCACGGGGGATATTTTGCGCCGCCACGTCATGCCGAATATTTTGCCGATGGTGGTCATTACGGGCGCCATGGACATCGGCACGATGATGATGGAAATTGCCGGGTTGTCCTTTTTGGGGTTCGGTGCGCAACCGCCGACTCCCGAATGGGGGCTGATGTTAAACGAAGGCCGCCAATATATCTTGGCGGCGCCGTGGCTTATGATGTACCCGGGACTGGCCATATTCATCGTGGTTGCGATTTTTAATCTTTGGGGCGACAGTTTGCGGGACATTCTCGACCCGCGACACAAATAAAAGGAGTTTGTTGTCATGAAAAAAATTCGCTTCGGTAAACTTTGGAAAACCTTGTGCCTCGGCACTTGCACGCTTTTTGCGGCAGGCATGATCGCCGGTTGCGGCGGCAATGCGCCGGGCGGCGGCGGTGATTCCTCCACGCTGAAAGTCGGCGTCACCAACTTCGCCGATACCTTGGAACCGACGGAAAATTATTTTGCGTGGGTCGTGGTGCGTTACGGTCTGGGCGAAGGACTGACGAAGTTCGACGAAAAAATGAACGCGCAACCGTGGCTGGCGGAAAAATGGGAAGTCTCCGACGATAAATTGACGTGGACATTCAAAATTCGCGACAACGTAAAATTCTCCAATGGCGACCCGTTGACCGCCGAAGCGGTAAAAGCATCGTTGGAGCGCGTTTTTGAAAAAAGCTCGCGGGCGACCACATTCTTTGAATATGAAAATATGAGCGCCGACGGGCAAAACCTCATCATCACGACGAAGGAACCCCTGCCCGGTATGCCCGGCTATTTAGCCGACCCGCTGTTTCTTATCGTCGATGTCAAAGCCGAAACTGACGGACGTAATTTTGCCAAAGAAGGTCCCGTTTGCACCGGCCCTTACATGGTGGAATCCTTCGTGAAAGAAAAAGCCATCATGAAAAAGAATCCCTATTATTGGGACGGCGACGTGCCGTATGAAACCGTGGAAATTCCCTCCATTGACGATCCGAACACCAGAGCCATGGCGCTTCAGTCCGGCGACGTCGATGTGGCGGTGAACATTGCCGCCGGTGACATTGACGCCTTTAAGGACAACAGCAAATTTGACATTGACAACATCGCCTCCCTTCGCGACGTGCTGGTGCGGCTTAATCAAAACCCGGATCGCATCCTGTCCGACGACAAAGTACGCGCCGCGCTTATCGCCGGTTGCGATCGTGAAACCTACAACAAGGTTTTGTTAAAGGGAACGTTCATAACCGGCAGCGCCCCCGTGCCGCCGTCTTTGGACTACGGCTTTGACAAGTTAAAGGATCCCAACGCCTACAATCCCGAACGGGCGGCCAAACTTTTGGACGAAGCCGGCTTTAAGGATACGGACGGCGACGGAATTCGCGAGAAGGACGGCCGCAAACTCCAACTTGATTTCATAGTTTACAACAGCCGCGCCGAATTGCCGCTTTACGCCGAAGCCGTGCAGGCGGATTTGAAAAAATTGGGCTTTGACATAAAAATCAACACCGTTGATTACAATTTGATGGACGGTATCGGCATCAAGGGCGAATATGACTTGCTCATTTCCAACATTCTCACCGCCAACACCGGCGATCCGGAACTGTTCCTCAAAGGTTATTGGATGACGAACAACGGCGGCGACAATCCGCAAAACGGATCGGGCTACAGCAACCCCACTTATGATGCAAAAATGCACGCCCTCATGCGTGAATTTGATACCGACAAACGTCGCGAGCTTATAATCGACATGGAACAGATCCTCTTGGACGACGGTGCGGCATTGTTCTTGGGCTACCCCGAGACGAACATTATCAGCAGCAAAAAAGTGACGGGCGTTAAGATGTATCCTTCCGATTACTACTGGATTACCAATCTTATCAAACCCGCCAAATAATTTTGCGGCAATCTCCAAAAACCGATTTTTTGAGCCGTTGGCTGCGCACTATGACCGTAGCCGACGGCTCAAAACAAATGATTTCCTTGATGAACATTCCCGGGAGGGACAAAGGAGAGGATTTTTAGTGTTGCTCCAGGTGTCTGATATGTCCGTTGCTTACCCGGCGAAAGACAACGTTCCGGTCACCACGGTAAAGAATGTGGATTTTACGTTGGACGAAGGGGAAACCCTGGCCATCGTCGGCGAATCGGGCAGCGGCAAAACCACCGTAATTCGCGCCGTCATGAATTGTCTGCCGGGCTTTGGCTTCGTATCGGAGGGCGCGATTATTTTTATGGGCAAGGATTTGGCCAAACTCGACAACAGCGGTTGGCAATCATTGCGCGGCAAAGAAATAGCCATGATTTTTCAAGACAGCGGCAACATGATGAATCCCGTTCGCACCATCGGTTCGCAGTATATAGAATACATTCGGACGCACACCGATTTAACCAAGCAGGCTGCACACGATTTGGCCGTCGAAAAGCTGTCCTTGATGAATTTGTCTGACCCCGAAAACATAATGACCTCATACACCTTTGAACTGTCGGGCGGGATGCGTCAGCGTGTCGGCATCGCCATGGCCATCACCTTCGATCCCAAGCTCCTGTTGGCAGACGAGCCGACTTCCGCGCTTGACGTAACGACGCAAGCGCAAATTGTCGGCGAACTCATGTATACCGGCAAGGGATCCGGTACAGCTATGATCGTTGTCACACACAATATCGGCGTGGCCGCAACGTTATCCGACAAAATCATGGTAATGCAAAAAGGCCAAGTCGTCGAATACGGGTCGACGGACAACATTCTAAACGCACCGCAAGCGGCCTACACCAAAACATTGTTGGCGGCGGTGCCGGAAATCGGAGGCAAGCGCTATGTCTGACAACGATATTATAATGCGTATCGAACACATAACCAAAAAATTTCCGGCGGCGCAAGGGAAAATCCTCACGGCTTGCGACGATATAAATTTTACGGTGAAAAAGGGCAAAACGGTTGCCGTTGTCGGCGAATCCGGCTGCGGCAAAACCACGCTCCTAAAAACAATCGTCAATATGACGACGCCCACTTCGGGCAGAATATTGTTTAAGGGTAAAGACATCACCAAACTGACCACGGAAGAACGCCGGGAAAATTGTCGCCATATCCAAATGGTGTTCCAAGATCCCACGGCCGCCTTCAATCCCAAAATGCTCATCAAAGACATCATTTGCGAACCGCTTCTTAACTTTGATTTGGTAAAGTCCGCCGACGTCGAGGCCAAAGCGCGGGAATTGTTGGCGCAAGTCGAATTGCCCCCCGATTTTGCGAACCGCTACCCGCACAGCATGAGCGGCGGCCAACGGCAACGCGTGGCGATAGCGCGCGCCATGGCTCTTGAGCCGGAGATTATCGCCTGCGACGAAGCGACCAGCGCCCTTGATGTATCGGTGCAGGACACCATCATAAAATTATTGGTCAAATTACAACAAGAAAAAGGTATCACCTATATCTTCGTCTGCCACGATTTAGCCCTTGTGTCGTTGTTCAGTCACCGCGTGGTTGTCATGTACTTGGGCAACGTCATGGAGGAACTTGACGGCGATAAGCTTACCAAAGCGCAACACCCATACACCCAAGCGTTACTGAAAGCGATTTTTTCAACCGACCGCGAAAAAAACCAATACATCGGTATTTTGCCGGGAGACATACCAAGTCCGTTAAACGTTCCGCCCGGTTGTCCTTTCGGCAACCGTTGCACATATCGGCAAGCATTATGCGCCAAAGAAAAACCAGTCCTCCGCGAAGTAAACGCCGAGCATTTTGTGGCGTGCCACTATCCATTGGCGACGGATAAATAAACAAGGCAGCAGTCATACGACTGCTGCCTTGTTTATTATGTCGGTGACCATGGGAAATACTGCATAATTCGTCCGCACCCTTGCCGGGTCTTTTTCCGGCATACTGCGTCATTCCTCCTCAGCGTAGCACCACTAC
>CAJORE010000135.1 GCA_905236595.1 uncultured Selenomonadaceae bacterium
AGCGTAGTGGTGCTACGCTGAGGAGGAATGACGCAGTATGCTGGAAAAAGACCCGGCAAGGGTGCGGACGAATTATGCAGTGTTTCCCTAAAGGCCGGAAAACCAAAACATAAATTTTTATAACAAATTGTGAGAATTTCTAATTTTGTCTGCTCGCCCTTTTTTTTGCGTGCGTCATGACATATTGTTCTACTTTGGTGAGCGCGGTGTTTTTTCTTAAGACTGACGGATCGTACTTGATCAAGACCGATCCGGTGACCAGACCTATTTCTATTTCGGTCAATTCGTTATACCGCGTCAGTTCTTGTTTGATTTCGTCGGCAAGAGCGGCGTTGTTGACGAGTTTTCGGCTATACAGCCTTATGCGTCCGGGTATGTATGAAGCGATTTCCACGTTTCGGATTATTAAGTCGAGTTTGGTTGTCGGAATTTGCAACGTGTCTGCTATGCTCAAGTTAGTTTACCTCGCTTTGTCGATATAGTTCATTCCCCCGCTTGCCGAATTTTTCGCCGTCGTACATCGCCGATTGGTCGGCGGCAGAACGATACGCATAAAATGGGCAAAAGCGGGGGAATAAATATCAAGCGGTAGATTTTGGCCGGAATTATTTTGCAGTTTGAGCGGCGATTAAATCCTCAAGTTCTTCTTTTTGCCGTTGCAACTCGGCCAACGGCAATTCGCCGGCCGGAGCGGCGGCAAGCTGTGCCATTTGTTGTTCGCGCTCTTGCATGAAACGGTAACCGAAAATGCCGGCGATGGCGCCGACTGCCAAACCAATCCAAAAATCCGTCTTTTGAAACATGATAAAATCCTCCTATTTCGCGAATCTCACGGTGTTTTGCACATATTTTTCGTACGGCAAAAGCGCCGTATATATCAATCTCTTGGTGGTTGTAAAGAGTAACGCACCGACTTGGTTTATTCTACGAGTAAAAAATAAGATTGTCAATAATTTTGATGTAAACAGGAATAATTATTGCTTTAATACGATTTTGATTATCAGAATTGTTATCGACGACTATGGTGTGTCAGAGTCGCGTGTCGGTAAAGTTGCCTTGATTACAAAACCGTTGACGCTCCTAAATTCCAACGTGCCGCCCAGTATTGCCAAACGTTCCCTCATATGTGTCAGACCGAAGCCGGGCGTTATCGCTTCGCAACCGGTGCCGTCGTCGGCGATGATTATGTGGAGATAATTTTCAATGACGCCGATGGTTATGCCCACATGCTTGGCGCGACCGTGTCGATTGGCGTTGGTAAGGCTTTCTTGAATGATGCGGTAAATTGTGTCTTCTTCGTCTTGGCGCAGGTTCTCCGGCCAGTTGGCGACATCAAACGTTATTATCATACCGGAATTGTCGGCAAAATCGGCGCAGGTTTTGGCCAAAGCATAACGGAACGGCAATTTGGACAATGCGTCGGGACGCAATTTATTTACCGATTGCCGTACTTCGCCGATGCCGTTTTGCGCCGTTTGTCGTAGCTTTACAAGTTGCTTTTTGGCAAAATCGGGGGCGGTGTCAAGCGTCATTATTACTGCGTCGAGTCCGGCGACCAATCCGGTCAGCGTGTGACCCAACGTGTCGTGGATTTCGCGTGCCAATCGGTTTCGCTCCCTAAGCTCACCGGTTCTTGAGGCTTCGTTGGCGTAAGCGGCGAGCCGTCGGTTCGCATTATGCAAGGCATCGTTCAGTTGGCGGATGCGTTCTTTTTCTTCGTGGTTACTTTTGACGAGCAGCATCATGGCAATCACAAAAAACACGATGTTAAGTGAAGCAAAAAAATCGCGCAGACCCAATAGTACGGTTTGTACTTTGGGGGCATAGTAAAAAATATGATTTTCGAAGGGGACGACGGCAAAATTAAACATGGTTAGGTTGTAGTTGGCGACCAAGTACAGACCAATCATGGAAAACAATAAAATATATTCTTGGTGTCGCCCTTCATAGCGACGCATTAAATCGGCGACAACCAAGAGTATAATGCCGTCGTAGGCCATATTGATGCTGTGCATAACGAGGACACAGGCATTTATCTCCAAAAAAATAAGCAGATATTGCCACGGTTCGCTTAATGTCTCGTCAGTATAAAGTCTGCTGAAAATTATGATTAAGGCAAAAGCAAAAAGCACCACAAAAAAATTGTGTGCCGCCGGCAAAGGCAATGTTGGTACGCCATGCAACAGAAATTCGTGGGCTACGCCGAAAGCTGCAATTTTTTTTTGCGTCACATAAAAAAAAGCGGCGTAGAGCATCACTATTATACCATTGTATATGTAGAGAAAACGATGCATTTCGGCAAATGTTTTCATGGTGTTGCTCCGGGGTGGTTCACATAAGCGGTATTGGTTTGTTTGGCGTCGTGTATTGCTTTGTCGGCAAAAGCTTTGGCGTCGGCTGAGGTGATAGGTTTTATAAGCGGCATAAATGAGACACCCGTTTTATGGCACAACTGCTCGATTGCGGCAATCTCCGGGGCGTATTGGTTGTTGCTGGTGATAATTAAGAGGCGTATGGGGGGCTTGTTGCCGATTTTTAGTGAGCTTTTGGCCGATGCGTTCAGCAAATCGGCGGCAATGCCAAGGCAATCGTCATAACTTTCGGCACGGCGAAATGTAAAAGTAATTTGCGCGTTTGCTGCGGCATTACTTCGCCATTCGTTCTCGACGGAGCGCCAGAAAATGTCGTCGGCGTTGGCGAAAATTATGCCGACGTGAATATTGTCTTCATTTTGCCGCAATGAATAATCGGTTTTGGCAAGTTGCACCGTAAACAGGAACACCAAAGACAGCGCCATCGCTTGCAATGCCGTAAAGAATATTTTCTCGGCGCGGGTATGGTCGGCGTATAGGCGCGCTTTGGCGTCTTTCAATGAATATGTCCAAGTGCCGCCGTTTTTTTTGGAGTTGTTGTCTGCCATAACATTAGGGTGTATCGCTTGCAAGCGAATACAGTATGCGTTTGTATTCGGCACCGTTGGCAACGGGAAAAACTTTAGCGTGGCCGAACCGTGCGGCAAATTCTGATAGTGTCATATCGTCCAAAAATATATTGTCGCCGTGTTTGAGTGACGTGCCGGGCAACAAAATGGCATCATAATTTGCACCGCCGGCATTTTTGGCGGCCGTTGCGAGATCTTGCCCCGTGAGTAAGCCGGACACGTTTACGTTACCGCCAAAAAAATTGTTGGCGACGGGGAGGGTTTTCACTTTCAATAACGGACGTTGTTTTTGCGCTTTCAAGGCGAGACTTGCCATTAACGGAGCTACTGCCGTACCGCATAAAACGAGGACTTTAACGGTGTCTGCAAGCGGCGATATGCCGACGTTGGCTTCGGCAAAATCTTCGGCGAAAGCTCGCGACAGACCGATGCCGTTTTCGATTTGCGGATAGTCGTCGTAATATTCGTCCACAGGCAAAGATTCATTGGACGATAAGTAAAATTCGTCGGCCAAATATAAAAATGTCTGACCGCCTTCCTCGCGGAATCTTTGTTGTAACGGTGCAATTTGCTCAATGACTGTTTTGGCCTTGGTTCCGTCAAAACCTTTAAGCGGGAAATCGTCACGGCGGTAACGTGTTTGTCCGACGGGGACGACGGCGATGGAAAGAATATTCGGTCGACGTTCGGCAAGATCCGTGATTGTTTTGGTTAATATTGCGCCGTCATTGATACCGTGGCAGAGCACAATTTGGGTATGCAGACTTATCCCGGCCGCGATAAGGCGATCAATAGCCGTCAAGATGTCGGCGGCCTTTTTGTTGCGGAGCATTTTGGCGCGCAGGGCGCCGTCGGTAGTATGCACCGACACATATAGGGGCGATAAATGCATACGTTCGATGCGGGCAAAATCGGTGTCGGTCATGTTTGTCAACGTTACAAAGTTTCCCGACAAAAATGAAAGGCGATAGTCATCATCTTTTATAAACAGGCTGCGGCGCATACCGGGGGCAAGCATATTGACAAAGCAAAATATACAGTTGTTTTGACAAATGCGGATGCCGTCAAATACGGCTGTGGCAAATTCACACGCCAATTCCTCGTCGTATTCCTTGTCGAAGGATATGACTTCTTGTTCACCGTTAGTATGCTCGACCGTTAAATCAATATACTCGTCGGCAAAAGCAAAGCGCAAGTCAATCATGTCTGTTATTGACTCGTTATTGACGGCAAGTATTTTGTCGCCGACGCAAAGTCCCAATTCATCGGCAAGCCCGCCCTTTGTTACGGCGGTTATTTCGGCGACGATACGTTTTGCTTGGCGAACAAGTGCCACATTATCGCGATGGTGCGGCGATGATTTTTCCATTGTATCTTCTTTCAATGATATAGGAACTGTTCAGCAATAAATTTTAGTTTGTTGGTGTATGTGTTTCGGTTTGCGGTTTTATGCAGTATTTCCTATACGCTCCCTTAGAAAAACGTCCCCCATACAGGGGACGTTTTTCTGTAATTATATGGTATTTGTCGAATAAATTATGCTTCGCCGGAGTTGTCTTCGTTGTTTGCGGCAACTTCTTCGGTCGAGGACGAAGCAACCTCGGTAGCGGCCAAATCTTTATCGGCGCGAGCAATCGACAGCGAAATGCGCTTTTTGCTGGTGTCGATCTTGATGATCTTTACCTTTACCACATCGCCGACGTGGACAGCTTCGTCGGCTCGCTCTATATGTTTCTCGGAAAGTTCGCCCATCGGGATAAGACCGTCAAAATGCGGTTCAATCTCCATAAATGCACCGAAGCTGGTAAGCTTGATGATTTTGCCTTCGATATGGTCGCCTTCGTGATAATTGGAAGCCCGGTCATACCAAGGATCGTGCATGGTGTCTTTGACCGACAGCGAAATCCGATGGTTTTCAACGTCAACACTCTTGACGTATACATCAAGTTCCTGGCCGACCTGTAAAACGTCGGCAGGATTTTTGACCCGATCCCATGCCAAATCGGATATGTGCGCCAAGCCATCCACACCGCCGATGTCAATGAACGCACCATAGTCGACCAAACGTTTGACCGTGCCGCGGACGGTTTGACCGGCCTCGATGGTGGAGAAAATCTCGTCCTGTTTTTGGGCGCGCTCCTCTTGCAAAATCTTGCGGCGCGAAAGAACCAACCGCTGTTTAAGCCCGTCAACCTCGATCGGCAAAACCTTGTATGTGTTGTTGAGGTATACCGTCAAGTCTTTCACAAAGTACAAATCAACTTGAGATGCAGGAATGAAGCCACGCAATCCCATAACGTTCGCTACCAAGCCGCCCTTGACCACTTGGCGAATTTCGGCATCGACCGTCTCGCCGCGTTCCATAATGGCAGCGATTTCGTTCCACACCTTCATTTGATCCGCTTTTTTCTTGGAAACTTTAGGACCGTCTTCGTTGTTCATGCCGGTGATACACACCTTAATGACATCATCAACGGCAACTTCCGTATCAAGCTCACTTTTGGCTACGGCAACATCGCTCTTTACACCGGCAATGTGAACCTGGACTTCGGTGTCGCCGACGGCAACAACCTGCGCGTCAACAACGTCGCCGACGTTGGGAGTGGGCGAGTCTTGTTCGGACTCTTCAAGCATCTTGGCAAATTCGTTGTTCATTTCTTCTGACACTGTTTGTATACCTCCTTGATAATCCAGTCGGGCGTCGATGCACCGGCTGTAATACCAATCTTTGACTTGTTGAGAAACCATCCGTCCTCAAGTTCGGCGGCGGTTTCAATGTGGCGGGTGGTGCAAACATCGGCGCACAGTTGCGCCAAGCGTGTTGTGTTGGCACTGTTTTTTCCGCCTATGACGATCATAAGATCGACTTTTGCCGCTAAATCGACCGCCGCCTGTTGGCGTTGATCCGTAGCGGTGCATATTGTCCGCAAAATTTTGACATCGCGGGACTTATCGAGTAAAACGCCGACAATTTTCTTAAATTTGTCGCCGGAAAAAGTCGTTTGGGATACAATGCCCAAACGTTCGACA
>CAJORE010000136.1 GCA_905236595.1 uncultured Selenomonadaceae bacterium
GTGGTGCTACGCTGAGGAGGAATGACGCAGTATGCCGGAAAAAGACCCGGCAAGGGTGCGGACGAATTATGCAGTATTTCCTTAAGTCCCCGTCAGACACAATGAAAAGCAACCGCCCGCCGGGCACAACGGCCAAGACGGGCGGCGCATAAAGACGAGTTTAATTGGTAAGCGCCCGTACCGGCGCCGGAATTCGCCCGCCGCGAGCGATAAAGTTTTCGCTGCTCTTTTTGTCGCACAACGCCATAATCGGTGCGGCGCCCAGCAAGCCGCCATACTCCACTTCGTCACCGGCGGCTTTACCCGGCACGGGGATTACACGAACGGCAGTCGTTTTATTGTTAATCATGCCGATAGCCGCTTCGTCGGCGATTATGCCGGAGATGGTCGCCGCCGTTGTCGTGCCGGGTACGGCAAACATATCAAGACCCACGGAACACACCGCCGTCATTGCCTCCAATTTTTCAACGGACAAACTGCCGTCTTTGACGGCGGCAATCATCCCTTCATCCTCGCTTACGGGAATAAACGCGCCCGACAAACCGCCCACATGACTTGACGCCATCAACCCGCCTTTTTTAACGGCATCGTTAAGAAGCGCCAGCGCCGCCGTCGTGCCGGGTATGCCGCACGTCTCAAGCCCCATTTCCTCCAAAATGCGCGCCACGCTGTCACCTACGGCGGGCGTCGGCGCCAAGGACAGATCCACAATGCCGAAGGGAGCGCCGAGGCGTTTGCTTGCCTCACGGGCAACCAACTGTCCGACACGGGTTATCTTAAACGCTGTTTTTTTCACCGTTTCGGCGACGACCGAAAAATCCGCTCCTTTGACGCCTTCCAGAGCGTGCTTCACAACACCCGGGCCGGACACGCCGACGTTTATCACTTTATCCGCCTCGGCGACGCCGTGAAACGCCCCCGCCATGAAGGGATTGTCCCCCGGAGCATTGCAAAAGACCACCAGCTTCGCGCAACCGATAGCGTTTTTATCGCCGGTCAATTCCGCCGTGCGCTTGATAACTTCGCCCATTTCGCGCACGGCATCCATGTTTATGCCGGCTTTCGTCGAGCCGATGTTCACCGAACCGCAAACGATGTCCGTCGCGGCAAACGCTTGCGGCATGGATGCGATAAGCAGTTTGTCGCTTGGCGTAAATCCCTTTTCAACGAGCGCCGAAAAACCGCCGATAAAATTTACCCCGACTTCCTTCCCCGCCTTGTCAAGCGTTTCGGCGACGGGAACAAAGCTGTCGGTACGGGCGGCGGCCGCGGCAATCGCAATCGGGGTGACGGCAATGCGCTTATGGATTATGGGAATACCGTATTCGCGTTCAATATCTTCGCCCGTCGACACCAGAAATTCGGCGGCACGGGTAATCTTGTCATAAATGTTGCGGCAAAACTGTTCGATGTTGGGGTGGGCGCAATCTATCAGCGACACGCCCATGGTAATGGTCCGCACGTCCAACTTATACTCGGTAATCATGCGGTTGGTTTCTATTATGTCGTCAATGGCAATCATAACTTACACCTCATGCATGGTCTTAAAAATATCCTCATGCTGGATTTTTATTTCCAAATTTATCGCCGCACCCTTTTCACGCAGCAAATTTTGCAAATCGGCAAGTTTCGTCTTGCTGTCCGTCGTTTCCGCCAGCATAACCATGTTGAAAAAACCGTCCATAATATTTTGATTGATGCTCAAAATATTGACGTTGTTATCCGCCAATGCCCGGCTGACCATGGCTATAATGCCGACTTGATCCCTACCGATGACCGTAACCACAAGTTTCATAAAAAGTCCTCCGTTCAAGGGAAAAATCTGCCATAATATGTTATCATTATAACGAGCTTGTCAATAATTTGAAAATTTCCGACAAAAAAATTTTGTCGCCCTCTTGCAAAATATCAAAAAGTCAAATATAATAGTCAAATAGTCAAGTGAACAGTAGCGAATTTTGTTACGGTTCCTTACAGCAAACCGTTTTATCGAAGGTGATAACATGAATGTTGCCGATTTGATTGAAGAATATATTTTGCGGCAGTTGGCGACGAAAGAGGACGGCAAAGTGGAACTTCGCCGTACGGATATCGCCGACGAAATGAGTTGCGCCCCGTCGCAGATAAGCTACGTCCTTTCGACGCGCTTTACGGCAGACAAAGGCTTTGTCGTTCATTCACGGCGCGGTTTGGGCGGTTACATCCGCATTGAAGTCGTATCCATAAAGAATCTCGTCTATCGCGACATGATCGAAAAGATAAACGAGACGACGCCTTTTACGGAAGTGCAAGGCATGGTGCGCTACTTGGTGCAGCAACAGATGATTACCAACCGCGAAGCCGCCGTCATCATGCAAATGGTTTCGTCGTTTTACCAGTCGGAAAGCATCGACGATACCGAAAGGGTGCGGCTCATTAAATCAATTTTGTTGACGCTGGAGAATTTTTCATAGGGAGAAAATACACTATGCTTTGCGAAGATTGCGGAAAAAACGAAGCACACGTGCATATAGTGCAAGTCGGTCCCAATGGTCGTACCGAAAAAAATTTATGTGAACAATGCGCCTTAAAACACAGCGGCAATATATTTAATTTGGGGCAGGGGCAACAACCGCGCCGTACGGCACGGGCGCATTTTTCCGCCACGGCGGTGCGCGTTATCGAGTTCGCCCAACGCCACGCCAAGGAATCCGAAAGGAACCATATTTGTACGGGCGATTTGCTCTTGGGACTGCTGTCGGAATCCTCCGGCATTGCCGCCAAAGCACTCAACGTCGTTGGCATAAATCCCGATCTTTGTGCCGGGGAGCTTGATTTTGCGGACGACGACGAATTAAATTATCGCGCCACCAATCCCTATTACACACCCATTGCCCGACGCATAATGGAGATGGCCGTTTTTGAGGCGCAAGAGTTGGGTCAGGA
>CAJORE010000137.1 GCA_905236595.1 uncultured Selenomonadaceae bacterium
GTCATGTTTAAGAACGAAACCCACAATCACCCCACGGAGATCGAACCCTTCGGCGGTGCGGCGACGTGTTTGGGCGGCGCGATTCGCGATCCGTTGTCCGGGCGTTCTTATGTTTATCAAGCCATGCGCATAACGGGCGCCGCCGATCCGCGCCGTCCCATCGGTGAAACGCTTAAAGGGAAATTGCCGCAAAAGAAAATAACGCTCGGTGCGGCGGCGGGCTACAGCGCCTACGGCAACCAAGTGGGACTTGCCACGGGGCAGGTCAGGGAAATTTATCACGAAGGTTACATGGCCAAACGCATGGAAATCGGCGCGGTTATCGGCGCGGCGCCGGCGGAAAATGTGGTGCGCGAAAAACCGCGCCCCGGCGACGTGGTTATTCTGGTGGGCGGACGCACGGGTCGCGACGGTTGCGGCGGTGCCACGGGATCCTCCAAGGAGCATACTGCCGAATCGCTTACGACGTGCGGCGCGGAAGTGCAAAAGGGCAATCCGCCGACGGAACGGAAAATCCAACGATTGTTTCGCAATCCCGAGGCGGCTCGGCTGATAAAAAGATGCAACGATTTCGGCGCGGGCGGCGTTGCCGTTGCCATCGGCGAATTGGCGGACGGGCTGATGATAACCCTCGACGAAGTGAAGAAAAAATACGAAGGGCTGACGGGCACGGAACTTGCCATTTCCGAATCGCAGGAGCGTATGGCGGTGGTTGTGGCGCCGCAAAATGTTGCGGCGTTTGAGGCGCTGGCCGCCACCGAAAATTTGGAGACGGCGCAAGTGGCCGTGGTGACGGAAGAACCGCGGTTGGTTATGCTTCACGAGGGCAAGAAAATCGTTGATATTGCCCGCACTTTCTTGGACACCAACGGCGTTAAGCAACATACGCTGGCGCAGATTGTTTCTCCCGACGAAAATGCGCGTTATTTGCGGCAAAATCCCGCCGCCGTCGATGCTTGCGGCGTGGACTTGGAAAAGGCGTGGCTGGCTAATTTGCGTGATTTGAACGTTTGCAGTCAAAAGGGACTGGGCGAGCGTTTTGATTCAACCATCGGCGCGGGAAGCGTGCTGATGCCTTTCGGCGGCAAAAAACAGCTTACGCCGGCCGAGGGTATGGCGGCAAAGTTGCCCGTCGAAAACGGTTCCACGACGAAGGCAACGGTTATGACTTACGGATTTGATCCGCATTTGTCGGAATGGAGCCCGTTTCACGGCGCGGTGTACGCCATAGTCGCCGCAGCGGCCAAGGTGGCCGCAATGGGAGCTGATGCCGGGAAAATTCGGTTGACGCTTCAAGAATATTTTGAGCGTCTGGGCAACGACGCGAAAAAGTGGGGCAAACCTTTCGCCGCGCTTTTGGGCGCATTGATGGCGCAACATGAATTGAAGATTCCCGCCATCGGCGGCAAGGATTCCATGAGCGGCACCTTTACGAACATGAACGTTCCGCCGACTTTGGTGGCGTTCGCCGTTGCCGCCGCCGACGCGCCGCTGATTTTGTCGCCGGAATTTAAGTATGCGGGCAACAAAGTCTATGCGCTTAATTGCCCGAAGGATACCCGTGATATGCCGGATTTTGCGGCGCTCAGGAAAAATTTTGCCACCGTTTCCCGTTTGGCCAAAGAGAAGAAACTTTTCTCCGCCAAAAGCGTCGGCAAGGGCGGCATCGCGGCGGCGGTGAGCGAAATGGCGCTGGGCAACTTCATCGGCTTTACCTTTGCGGGAGGACTTTCGCGGGCAAAATTGTTCCTGCCCGATTACGGGACGATTTTAATTGAAGTTTCGCCGAAATTTGCCGCCGAAGAGGAACTGGCCGATGTAAACGCGATCCATATAGGCACGACGACGGAGAACGGCACCATTGTCTTTGGCACGGCGGCAATGCTTTTGGTGGATATAGAAGAAGCCTACACCGCGCCGCTCAATAAAATTTTCCCGGCGAAAACCGTCGCCAAAGAATTGGAACGCCCGCGTATAAATCCCTATAAGCACGGCAACCGCATGGTTCCGCATACGCCGCTGGCCTCTGTCCCGGTGCTTATCCCCGTGTTCCCCGGGACAAACTGCGAGTATGATTCGGCCAAAGCATGGCTGAGAGTCGGCGCAAATCCCAAAATCTTGGTGGTGCGCGACAAAACTCCCGCCGACATCAAAGAAACGGTGGAGGCCATCGAAAAGGAACTGCGGACGGCGCGAATCCTCATGTTGCCCGGCGGTTTCTCGGGCGGTGACGAACCGGGCGGCAGCGGAAAATTTATTGCGGCAATGTTCCGCAACCCCAAGCTGAAAAATGCCGTGATGAATTTAATCAATCATCGTGACGGGCTTATTTTGGGGATATGCAACGGCTTTCAGGCGCTCATTAAGTTAGGGCTTTTGCCTTACGGTGAGATTCGCGATTTGGCGGAAAATTCGCCGACGCTCACTTACAACGCTATTGGGCGACACGTTTCAACCATGGTGCAAACGAAAGTCGTCAGCAATTTGTCGCCGTGGTACAACAATGTCAGCGTCGGTGCGGTGCATACCGTCGCTGTTTCCCACGGCGAAGGGCGCTTTGTCGCCGAGCGGGAGATTGTCGCCAAGATGCGTATGCAAGGACAAATCGCCACGCAGTATGTGGATGCGGGCGGTTGGGCGACCATGGAATCGCCGTATAATCCCAACGGCTCAGTTTTTGCCGTGGAGGGCATAACCAGCCCCGACGGGAGAATTTTGGGCAAAATGGGACACTCCGAGCGCATCGGTACGTTTATCGCGAAGAATGTTCCCGGCGAAAAGGACGAACAGATTTTCGCGGCGGCGGTAAGATATTATTCATGATTTCACTTGGCCCTTTCGTAAAAGAGCGGGCATTTTTGCCAAGGAGTTGACCGGTTATAAAACTCACCGATTTTCGCGAATTTTCCATCGCCGACAAACCGTTGTTCGATAAATTTTTTGCGGCGAATCGCTACGAAAATTCCCACTTGAATTTCACGAACCTTTATATGTGGCGAAAACCCTTTGACATCAAGTTTTGTGTTGAAGACGGCGTGTTATATCTGCTGAACCGATACAATGGCAAATACGGCGCCGTTATGCCCATTTGCGCCGACAATTTGTTCGTCGGCGCGGTGCAAAAACTGACGGGGTTGTTTGAGGAAATGGCCGTGCCTTTTTATATGGGCGGCGTCGAAAAAAAATACGCGGATATGATAACGGGCGACGGCGCGGCTGATTTTGTCGCCGTAAAGGATGAGAACAATTTTGATTATGTGTATAACAGCGACGATTTAATCAATTTGGCGGGGCGCAAGTACCATTCCAAAAAGAATCACTTGAACGCCTTTCGCAAAAGTTATCCCGACGCCGAATATCTGCCCGTAACCGAGGAGATTATTACTCTTTGCAAGTTGGAGTTGAACGGCTGGTACAAAATCCGTGCCGCCGAGGAGGAGGACGACCCGTTCATTGCTTACGAGCGGGCGGCGATTATCGAAGTCTTAAACAATTTCGGCGTCTTTAAGCTAAAGGGCGGCGCCATAAAGTTGGGCGGGCGAATCGTCGCCTTCACCTTCGGCGAACAGCTTAATTCCGATACGGCGGTCATTCATGTGGAAAAAGCCGATCCCAACGTGCGCGGCGCGTATCCCGCCATAAACCAAGGCTTTGTTGAGCGTGAGTGGGCGCACTTGGCTTACGTCAACCGCGAGGAAGACATGGGATTGCCGGGGCTTAGAAAAGCCAAGGAATCTTATAAGCCCGTAAAACTTATCGAGAAATTCAACATTACACTCGCGGCGGATAAAGCGGGGCAAACCGATGCTTAAACGGCGCGGCGTTTTGGCGGCGTTGTTGCTTCTTATGGTGTGCGGCGGTGCGGCGATGTTTTTTTTGCATCATCAAAAAGCCGCCGAATTTGCCCAAAATGCGCAAGCTTCTGCTCATTTGTCGGAGCAACAACGGATTTTTGCCGATTGGTTCGCTGTTTATCAAAAGGACGTTGAGGATTTGAGCCGTAACTGGCAGATTTATCACCACACGATTGATACCTTTAAGACGGCGGACATAGATTTATACACCTGTTACGAGCGCTTAAACCGTTTGGTTGACGAAGAAGGCGAATTGGTGAGCCGTATCGAGAATCGGAATTTGCCGCCGGAATTGGACGAGTTCTTGTACGGTCAAGCGAAAATTTTGCGGGACAAGTTGCGCGAGTTTGCCGCCGCCCAGTATAAAACAGTAGCTTTGTCCCGCGCCGCCGCCGACCCGGATGTGGTGCGGAGCTTGTCCCACGTCGAACAGAGCCGCGATATTGAGCAAATTATGATTCGCGAATCGCCGACGGCGCTTTTTATCGCTACCGAAGTTTTTGCCGTGCGCGAGTACTTGTCACCCGTCAATGCGACGCCGAAGGAACACGCGCCGTCCGAGGAAACGTCCCGTGAGTGATGTTGATTACAAGACCGTCGCCGCCGTTTTCGAGGCGACTTACGAAGAAAAGCGCTCCCGTTTTATCGCGCAAATAGCCAGAGCCGATGACGAAAACGCGGCCAAAGAGTTCATTGGCGCAGTCAAGAAAAAATATTTCGATGCGCGGCACAATGTGTTTGCTTATATTGTGAGCGACGCCAAAACTCCCGCCGGGCTGATGAAAGCAAGCGATGACGGCGAACCGGGCGGAACGGCGGGTATGCCCGTGTTAAATGTGCTGAAGAGCCGCAACCTAAACAACGTCGTCGCCGTCGTCACTCGTTATTTCGGCGGCATAAAATTGGGCGCGGCGGGACTGACCCGCGCTTATGGGCAGGCGGCGACGGCGGCGGTGCAAGCGGCAAGCTTCGTCGAAGTGAAAAAGATGCGCCGATTGACGGTGACGATTGATTATTCACTGTATAATTCGTTGGCGCAATTTGTGCGCCGCGAGAATATTTTGACCGAGGACGTCGGCTATGGCGAACAAGTAACCGTCCCGCTCTTATTGCCGAAAGGAGCCGACGAGGCAAAAATTTTGGCCGCCTGTGCCGATTTAAGCGCCGGTACGGCAAAAATCGCCGAAAACGGGACGGCTGTGGTGACTGTACCGTTATAAAGGAAACGCTGCATAATTCGTCCGCACCCTTGCCGGGTCTTTTTCCGGCATACTGCGTCATTCCTCCTCAGCGTAGCACCAC
>CAJORE010000138.1 GCA_905236595.1 uncultured Selenomonadaceae bacterium
AGAAAAATTTTTTTGCTTTGTTTATTTGACCTATTGACTTTTTGACTTTTATGAGTATAATAACGATTGTCGGCAGGGAAAAGAAACACCCGCCGCCGACAATGAGCAATTCGGCGCGAACGTGAGTTAGCGAAACTTTGCGCGAGCGTCGCCGATGACTTTCGGGAATCTTTGCAAGATGTTTACGCGAGCCGTTGTTTTCCTTGGCGTACGAAGAAAACGGCAACCCGCCGACGTTTTGCGCAGGATGCCTTTTTAACGATAATGATACGATGCAATGGATTCGGGCGCTTCGGTTCATGGAGCTTAACACGGTTCCTTTTGCGTTGATCAATGTACTTCTTAGAGGAGATGTTTATCATGTTTGATTTGGTTCCTTTTGCGGGTCGTAAAAGCTTGGCGCATCCCGATAACGGTTTTCGCGGTTTGTTTGATGTGTTCAACGATCCTTTCTTCCGCGATGATTTTATGCCTTTTGGCGGGTTTAACGGTTTTGGCGGCACCTTCAAAGTCGATGTTGAGGATAAGGGCGATTCCTACGAACTGACCGCCGATTTGCCCGGCATGACCAAAGAAGATATTGCGCTTAACTTCGATAACGATTATCTGACCATTGCCGCCCGCAAGAACGAAGAGAAAGGCGACAAGGACGACAAGGGCAACTTCATTCGTCGCGAACGTCGCGTCGGCAACGTGAGCCGCTCTTTCTACGTCGGCGACATTGACAGCACGAAAATTGACGCCGAGTTTAAGGACGGCGTGTTGAAAGTTACCATGCCCAAAGCGCCGGAGGTTCAGCGTTCTACCGCTATCGCCATTCGGTGATGGGCTGTTGCTTGCCGAAGGGTTCTGCTTCGGTTGTCTGCGAAAAATCGCGGTAAGCGTTTGACAAAAGAAGCTTTTTGCCAAGATGTGCCGACATTCGTCGGAAATAAAGAATGCCCCCGCCCAAGTTTGGGTGGGGGTTTATTGTTTGCCGTCGGCAATTTCCATTGCCATGACGGCGTTTTTTATTGCCAAGTCGCGCAAGGATTGCAACAGTTTGGCGTTTTTGGCGCGGTAATGATCGCGGCGGCGCCATTTGCGGCAAATTTCCGCGAACAAATCGTCAGCCGTTATGCTGGCCAAGTCACCGGCGGGTTTCTCGCCGACCGACGCCAAGAAACGATCTATTTTGGGGTCGTAAGACACACCGACCATGGGGACGCCCATCACCCCGGCAAAAATCAACGCATGAAGACGAATCCCGACCATCAAGTCCATTGCGCCAACTAAGGACAACAGTTCTTGAGTGGTGTATTCACCGGGTAAAATCGTGACGGACAATGAATCGCTTTGGTTTTGCGCCGCGTCCGACAAATTATGGCAACGGGCGGCAATCGTTTTGCCGACTTCGGTATCTTCGGGGTATTGCATAGGCAAAAAAACGATGTCGGCATTAAGTTCGGCGGCTGTTTTCGTCGCTGCTTGCGCGAATATTTCCTTGTAATGTTGCCAACCGCGCCACTCACGCACGGCAAAACCGATTATGGGGCGCTTGCCCGTGACGTTGTTGGCGGCAAGAATTTTTTTTCCGATGTCAAGTTCCACGGGATTTATTGCCAGGACGGGGTCGGCGGTCGCCATTATCGGCGGTTTGGTTATGCCGATGCTGCCCAGTTCCTCCAAGGAGCCGCGATCGCGGACGGTGATGCCGCTGACTGCATTGCCGACAAATTTCATCACGCGGCGCGCAAGCGATCCGTAAATGGGGCCGATGCCTTGAGCGTAAAGCATGACGGGCGTCCGTAAAACAAGCGCCGAACAAATTATGCCGATATAATAGTACAGACTGCGGCCGCTGGTGACGTTTTGCAAAAGACTGCCGCCGCCGGACAGCAAAATATCCGCCGCCGCAATAGCTTTTATAATCCCCGCCGGGTTCATAAAATCGACGGCGGCATCAACGCCGTGGTGACGGGTAAGCGTATCTTCCGGCGCGGCGGATATGACCGTTATGTGAACATTGTCGCTTAGCTGTCGAAATACCTCAATCATCGCCGCAAGCATGGCTTCGTCACCGGCGTTTTTTGAGCCGTAGTAACCGGATATTACAATTTTCACGTAATCTCTCCCGCCGTAATGGTTTGGCATCACGAACAACCGTCGGCCTGCAGTCGCTTACCGTATTTTCGGCGCGGCAAACGGCGAGGAAAAAGTTTTCGGATGCTCCACGGTTGTATATTCTTGCGCCGCAGACGAAGTCGCTTGGCCGTCAAACGCGCAATTCGTCCGCCGCCGCGTTAAGCGCCTGTTCGATAACTTTGTCCATGTCAAGATAACGGTACGTTCCCAAGCGTCCGCCGAAAATCACGTCGGGGCGTTCGTTTGCCGCTTCTTCGTACTTGGCGTAAACGGCGGCATTGGCCGCGTCGTTTATGGGGTAGAACGGTTCAATGCCTTCCTGCCAGCTTAACGGATATTCGCGGCTGACAATCGTCTTTGCGGCGACGGCTTTCGTAAAATGCTTATGCTCGATAATCCG
>CAJORE010000139.1 GCA_905236595.1 uncultured Selenomonadaceae bacterium
CGCCAAGTCACGTTGCCGGTTGTCAAGCCCGGTAATGACAAAAGGACGCCCCCTTACGAAAAAAGGGGGCGTTGTTTTTTTGTTATCCGTTAAAAAGCGTTCGGTTGTTGGGCGTTTACCGCCGCGACATTGCGTTTGTTTACGCGGGCATAATCGGCGACACCTTGCATAACGAAAGAGTTTACATTGTCCCGCAAAAGAATGTCCAATACGTGTTCCACACGTTGTTTCAGTCGTTCGTCGTCAACGGGGAACAGCAATTCGACGCGACGGTCAAGGTTACGCGGCATTAAATCGGCGCTGCCCAAATAAATTTTCGGTTCGCCGCCGTTTTCAAAGCGGAAAATGCGGCTGTGCTCCAAGAATTGGCCGATAATGCTTTTCACTTCGATGTTGGCGCTTTCTTCAAGGCCGGGAATAAGGCAACAGATGCCGCGAACGATAAGTTTTACTTTGACGCCGACTTGGCTTGCCCGATAAAAGAGTTTGATTAGCGGCGCATCGACCAATGAATTTACTTTTATGGTTATGGAGGCCGCAAGGCCGCGTTGGGCGTTTTCGATTTCACGTTCGATGGCGGCGACAAAAAATTCGCGGAGATTGTGCGGCGCGGGGATTATCTTGTTGTAGCGGAGCGGTACGGAAAAACCGGTCAGCACGTTAAACAAAGACGAGGCATCAACGCCGAAAGGCTCGCGGCAGGTAAAAAGCCCCATGTCCGTGTAAATACGCGCCGTAGCATCGTTGTAGTTGCCGGTAGCCATATGGACGTAGCGGCGGATTCCGTCGTCTTCGCGGCGGACAACCAACGCTATTTTGCAATGAATCTTCAGCCCGGCCAAGCCGTAAACAACGTGACAACCGGCTTTTTCGAGTTTCTTTGCCCAGATTATGTTGTTTTCTTCGTCGAAGCGCGCCTTTAACTCGACCAGTACGGTGACTTGTTTGCCAAGTTCGGCGGCGCGAATCAGCGAAGCGACAATGGGGCTGTTGCCGCTGACGCGATACAGCGTTTGTTTTATGGCCAACACATTTTCGTCTTCGGCGGCGGTGGCGATAAAATTTAGGACAATGTTAAAGCTTTCGTAGGGATGAAAGACCAACCGGTCACTTTTGCGGATGGCGGCGAAAATATCCGGCTCACCGGCAAAATCAGCGGGCGGCGACAAAGGAACGATTGGCGTGAAACAGAGATGTTCGCCGCCTTTTATCCCCGCAAATTTCCCCAAAAAGGTCAGATCCAACGGTCCGTCGAGTTCGTAAATGCCCAGTTCGTCGGTTTCAAGGGTTTGCGCCAAAAAAGCGCGAATTTTTTTGTCGCCGTACAGCGGACCTTTGTCAATATCCCGTGAAAATTCCAAACGAATGGGGCGGCCGCGTTTACGACGGCGGATATATTCTTCGATTTCCACCAACAGATTTTCCGCGCTGTCCTCATCCAAATCCAAATCGCTGTCCCGGGTAATTCGGAACACTTGAGCACCGACGATGTCATGGCCTTCAAACAGCAACGGCAGACCGCGTTTTATTATGTCCTCGGACAGTATGAACAGCCTGGGGCGGTCATCTTTTTGGTTGTCCGACACCGGCACTTCGATGAAGCGCGGCAAAACGGCGGGAACTTGTACAACGGCAATTTCGCCGTCGTCCTTTTTGTTTTTCTTGGCCGGTTTCTTGGCAACACCTTTGGGTTGCAGGCGCACGGCTATGTTTAGCGAGCGGTTTGCCAAAAAGGGGAACGGACGCGAGCGATCGATGGCTAAGGGCGTCAGTACGGGGTACATGATTTTGGCAAAGTAATCGTCCACAAATTTTTGTCCGGCGTCGTCCAATTCGTCCGGCGTTACAAAGAGGAAGCCTGCTTTGGCCAATGCGGGCAATATATCGTCGTTTAAGTGCGCGTATTGTTCGACGGTGAATTCATGGATTTTTTTGGCAAGGAGCGGATAAAGTTCCTTGGCGGTTAAGCCGTCCGCTCCGTCTTTGAAGAGGGTTTTTTCGTGATAATTCTCCCACACGCCCGCCACGCGAACCATGAAGAATTCGTCCAAATTACTGCCCGTTATGGACAAAAAACGCCCACGTTCCAAAACGGGCGTGCCGGATCGATCGCCGGCCATAAGCACGCGCCGATTAAAGTCAAGCCAGGACAGTTCACGGTTATAGTACGGAAAGGCGGCGGCTTTGTCGGATATGGTGTCTTTTGTTTTTTCGGATGTCGCTTTGGTTTTGCTTTTTTTGCCGGTATCTTTGTCTTTTTTCATAATCATCACTCCGTCAGGCGGATTATTCGAGACGCTTCACTTTTAATACGGGCGTAAGACCGTAAACGGTGCGGAAGAAGGTCGTACAACCGTTGAAAATATATTGCTCAAGGAAAATGTCGGCGACGGTACGGACAACGATATTGATGCAATCGTCGTCGTCGCTCTTTTTTCCCGAGATGTCTTTTACGGCGACTTGCCGGGCGTCGATTTTTTGCTTTCCCGAGGCATCCAATGCTTGCGCCAGACGATAAATCGCCGCCAATTTTGACACGACGGTTTGTTCTTTGTTGGTTAGTTCCCGCCAAGCGGCATCGTTCAAATCGGGGGCGGCAAAGGCGCTGTAACGCAGAAGATGCGCAATGTAAAGCCGCTCGCGAAAAGTTATGCCGTATATTTCCGAGCGTTTTATTATGTCGTAGCTTGCTTCCAAAATGCCTCGCGCCGAAATCAGCCGTCCACAGCCCGAAAGCAGAGCCGCCAAATGCAATACCAAGCGTTCGGAGGAGCCTAAGCCATGGATTTTTTTCATTTTGTCAAACATATTTATGGCTACGTCGGCGACAAAGGCGTTGTGTTTTTTGTCGCACAAAAAAGCTGCGGCCAAGTATTCGGCGCAGGATATGGCATTGGTTTCCCGCTCTTGACGGAATGATTTTTTGGCGCCGGGTACGAGCATTTGTCGCATTATTCCGTCGATTAAGGTTGCCGTCGGAAGAAAGATTGTTTTCGGTTCCGTACGCCGTATGAGCTCCACATAAATTGTCAACACGGTAAAGAGCAAATTTTCTTGATTTTCGGCGAGACGGTAATTGTTTTTGGCGGAAAACAGACGTTCGCGGGCGGCCAAGACAGCTTCGTAATCGCAACGGTAGACGTTGCCCGTTTTTTCGGCTCCCGTCAACTGGCCGACGAGATCGGCGTTGCTCCCGGCAAGAACCAAATTTTGGACGTCTTTTAACGCATAAAAGCCCGCGTTGGCGGATAAGGAAGTCTGACCGTCAAAAAGGGCGTTCAAAAGTTCTTCGACAACTTTGGCCGAATCGGCGGTATATTCCTTTATCTGCAGGATGGCATCACCGATTTTCAAGGCGCCGAAGGGCAAATTTTGCGACCATATTGTCTGCCGTCCCTCGGCGATCGAAAGGCCGATCGTGCCGGAGCCGACAAAAACGAAGAGCGTCTTGTCCGTCAGTTCTATTTTGGCTTCACTCAAGGCTTGCAGACACGAATGGTAAATCAAAGGCTTTTCAACGCTGTTTTCCAAGACATCGACGGGCAAGCCGGAAATGGTTTTCAGCCTGTCCACTACCATGGCTCGATTGTCCGCATCGCGTAACGCCGACGCCGCGACCGTGCGAATTTCTTTTACGCCGTATTCGTCAAGAATCGTCTGAAATCCCGATAAGGCACGGCCTATTTCCTTTACCGTTTCAAAATCAATATGCCCGTCGCGGAAAACATCGTGACCAACGTTAAGCGGAATGACCAAGCGTTCCAGATCTACGATATTGCCTTTTTTGTATTGGCTTATTTTAAGGCGTGCCGCGCCGGCGCCGATATGGATAACGCCGGCAACGGCGCCGCTTTCTTCGGACGTGTTTGCCGCTGCCGTCAATTCTTGGCGTGTCTTGTTGGCAAGCGGGTCCGGCAGAGGAAGCGTCGCGACATTATCCATGATGTTTTTGGCCGCAATCTTGGTTTTATCTTTACTCAAAAAAATCACCACCGTTTACAGGAAATTTATCGGAGCTATTCGGCAAATGCGGGGGCAAATCCTTCCTGTCGGGCGGCGATAAGCGGAAAACATTTGCGGGAATTGTCCGGGTGTTGCCGTTCGCCGTGCCGTCATGTCGTTATGCCGCTTGGTTATGTATACAGTATTTCAAAGTGAATACTCTTTTTTTTTTGCGGTTGTCGTAGTATAATTCCTCACGCACGAATTTGAAGATTCGGCAAGCGCGAGCAAGATGTTGGCGCGGAGGACCTTGTCATTCGCGATGAAGCGTTTGCCGCTTTATGCAAAGGGGCGATTGTTAATGGCTGATATGAAGCAATATGTGAACGATGTTTTGGAGTTGGTAAAGAAACGCGATCCTAACGAACCGGAATTCCATAACACCGTCAAGGAAGTTTTGACGACCATTGTGCCGGTGTTGGAGAAGAATCCGCAGTTCAAGGACGCGAAAATTTTGGAGCGGATGGTTGAGGCGGAGCGCATTGTCACCTTCCGTGTTCCGTGGCAGGATGACAAGGGCGAAATTCATGTCAATCGCGGATTCCGCGTACAGATGAACAGCGCTATCGGTCCTTATAAGGGCGGGTTGCGTTTTCATCCCAGCGTCAATCTTTCCATTTTGAAATTTCTCGCCTTTGAGCAGGTTTTCAAGAATGCGTTGACGGGGCTTCCCATCGGCGGCGGCAAAGGCGGCTCCGATTTCGATCCCAAAGGCAAGAGCGACAACGAAGTCATGAAGTTCTGCCAAAGTTTCATGACGGAGCTTGTTCGTCACATCGGCCCCAATGTGGACGTGCCGGCCGGTGATATTGGCGTGGGCGGCCGTGAAATCGGCTATTTGTTCGGTCAGTACAAAAGTATTCGCGATGCTTACGATGCGGGCGTGTTGACGGGCAAGGGTGTGCAGTATTGGGGCAGCTTGGCGCGCACCGAGGCCACGGGATACGGACTTTTGTATTTCGTGAAAAATATGCTTGACGCTAAGGGCATTGATCTCAAAGATAAGACCGTTGTCGTGTCCGGTGCGGGCAATGTTGCGATTTATGCCATCGAAAAAGCGCAGAGTTTCGGCGCCAAGGTTGTGACTTGCTCTGATTCCAACGGCTATGTTTACGATCCCGACGGCATTGATTTGGCGGCGGTAAAAGAGATTAAAGAAGTTCGTCGCGGTCGCATAAAGGAGTATGCCGAAACGCACAAAAACGCCGAGTACCATGAAGGATGCAAAGGCGTGTGGACGGTTAAATGCGACATTGCCCTCCCGTGCGCCACGCAGAGCGAGCTTGATCTCGATGCGGCGAAGGTCTTGGTGGCCAACGGCGTGAAAGCCGTGGGTGAAGGGGCGAATATGCCCAGTACGTTGGATGCCATTGAATACTTCCAGCAGAACAAAGTCCTCTTTGCACCCGCCAAAGCGGCCAATGCCGGCGGTGTTGCGACGAGTGCTCTCGAAATGGCGCAAAATTCCGAGCGTTTGCAATGGACCTTTGAAGAAGTGGACGAAAAACTCAAAGGCATTATGAAAAACATCTACGAGCAGGCCAAGAAGAACGCCGAAACCTACGCCGATCCCGATGATTTGGTGGCGGGGGCAAACATTTCCGCCTTTGTCAAGGTTGCCAACGTCATGATGGCTCACGGTTTGGTGTAATTTCCGGCGAACGAAGAAATAAACGGAGACTGGCTTTTGTCAACTGTTTCTAAGCTAAAAAAATCCCCCGCTGATGCGGGGGATTTTTTTAGTGGCAGGTCATTATGATTGTTTATCGGCGTTAAAGCGCGGTTCGGTATCTTTTAACGTGATGCCGCCGTCAGCGCTTTCTTCGTCGCCGTATTTTTTGGCGGAAACTTTTTCTTTGGCTTCCTTGACGAGATTGGTTACTTCGTCAATGGCTCCGACCAACAACGGGGTAAGTGTCGAATCGTCGTCATTATCGTCGTTGTTCTTGGACAGTGAAACGTTGCTTTTCTCGGTTATTTTCCCGTCTTCGACAAGTTGGCGCAACTCGTCGGCGTCAAGCGTCTCGCGTTCAATCAGCGCGGCGGCAATCAAATCCAATTTGTCACGGTTTTCGATGATAATTGCCTTGCTTGCTTCGTACGCTTCTTTCATGTAGCGCTGGACTTCCTTGTCGATTTCAAAGGCCACTTCTTCCGAATAGTTGCGCTCGTTGGTAAAATCACGCCCTAAGAAAACCTGATGATCGGCACCTTCGCCGTACGCCACGGGACCCAAAGATTCGCTCATCCCGTATTGCATTATCATGCTGCGGACTATTCGCGAGGCTTGCTTTATATCTTGCGAAGCGCCGGTGCTTATTTCTTGCAACACCACCTCTTCGGCGACACGACCGCCCATTGCCACCCGCAATCGGTCTAACAGTTCGCTTCGGGTTGCATAGGAACGATCCTCTTTGGGCAACATAAGCGTATAGCCGCCGGCTCGGCCACGCGGGATAATGGTAACCTTATGCACGGGGTCGGCGTGTTTTAGCATCATACCGACTAAGGTATGGCCGCCTTCGTGATAGGCGGTCAGCTTCTTTTCGTCGTCGGTCATAACGTGGGATTTGCGTTCCGGTCCGGCCATGACGCGCTCGATTGCTTCTTCCATTTCCGGCATCTCTATGACTTTTTTGTCGCGTCGCGCCGCCAACAAGGCCGCTTCGTTGACAAGATTGCTAAGATCGGCACCGGTAAAGCCGGGAGTGCGCCGCGCCAGAACATCCAAGTCGGCGTCTTTGGCAACGGGTTTCCCTTTGGTATGCACTTTTAATATTGCCAAACGCCCGCGCAAATCCGGTTTATCGACGACAATTTGCCGGTCAAAACGACCGGGTCTAAGCAGTGCCGGATCCAAAATGTCGGGGCGGTTGGTGGCGGCGATAATGATGATGCCTTCGTTGGCGGCGAATCCGTCCATTTCAACCAACAACTGATTAAGGGTTTGTTCGCGTTCGTCGTGTCCGCCGCCCAAACCGGCGCCGCGCTGTCTGCCTACGGCATCAATTTCGTCGATAAAGACGATGCAAGGTGCGCTGCGTTTGGCTTGTTCAAATAGATCGCGTACGCGAGACGCACCGACGCCGACGAACATTTCCACAAAATCGGAGCCGCTTATGGAGAAAAACGGAACACCCGCTTCGCCGGCAACGGCTTTGGCCAACAAGGTTTTGCCGGTACCCGGCGGACCGAACAGCAATACGCCCTTCGGGATGCGAGCGCCAAGTTCGTTGAATTTCTTCGGGTATTTCAGGAATTCGACGACCTCTTCAAGCTCCTGCTTGGCTTCGTCGGCTCCGGCAACATCGGCAAAAGTGACTTTCGTTTTGTCATTTGTGCCGACGCGAGCGCGACTTTTGCCGAACATCAGCACCCGGGTGCCGCCGCCTTGCGTTTGTTGCATGATAAAGAACCATATGCCCACCAGCAACAACAGCGGCAAAATCGAAGAAAACATCGCCGTCCACCATGGCGGTTCCGGCGGTTTTTGCGCCGATAATTCAATGCCCTTGGCTTGCAATTTGCCGATTAAGGAGGCATCGTTGTTTGGTGCGTCGGGCGTTATGGTCAAAAATTCCGTGCCGTCGGTCAATGTCCCCTTTAATGTGTTCTCAACGACGATAACTTTTTGTACTTCGCCGTTGTCTACTTTTTGTAAAAATTCGCTGTAACCGAACTCCGGTTTGGCTTTGGCATTCTTTGCCGCGCCGCCGTCAAAATAATCCACCACCGAGATGGTTATCAATATCACCAAAAAATAGAAGCCAACGTTGCGAAAAAACTTATCCAAACCGCAACCTCCCCATGATATTACGGTAAACGCATTAAAATTTTGTGTTTTGTTTTTCCGCTCGAAGAACAAGGGAAAAACCCGACAGCCATTTCTTCGTTTACCGGCATAATTGTTGCAAGGTGACTGAAGGAAACACTGCATAATTCGTCCGCACCCTTGCCGGGTCTTTTTCCGGCATAC
>CAJORE010000140.1 GCA_905236595.1 uncultured Selenomonadaceae bacterium
AGCATGGTCAATTCCGGCATCGGTCATGTGGGGATTATGCTTCCCGATCGTCCGCGCTCGGTCTTAGACCATGTCCGTTCCGGCAAAGAGTGGGATCTTTCCCGTCGGCACGAAGGGCTTTTCTACCTTCCTTCGGTAAAAGTCGATCGCGAATCCCGCGAAGGCGACCTCAAGAATTTCTACGCCAACGCCGATTTCTTTGAACACAGCGCACAAAAATACATTCTGTTGACCAGCGGCTCGTTCATATATAACATCGACTTTGACGAACTTATGAAGTTCCATGAAGATAAAGGCGCGGACATTTCGCTTATGTATCACATCGAAAAAGGCGAAAATACCGGCAAAAACGCCGTTATCGAAACGGCGGCGGACGGCAAGATCGAAGACATCGCCGAAAAACCGGCGGTGTACGACGGCTCGAAGATGTCCTTGGGCATTTATCTCATGGAAAAACGCATCTTTGTCGATTTGGTTCGCAACGCTTACGAACACGGCGGCAATGATTTCTTGGTGGACGGCATCATCAAAAACGCCGACAAGTACAAACTTTTCGCCAAAGAACACGCCGGCTATGTGGCTCACGTCGAGTCCATGAGCGCTTACTACAAGAGTAGCATGGATATGTTGCGCTACGATGTGTGGCAGGAGCTGTTCATGGGCAAGAATCCCATTTTCACCAAAGTCAAAGACGAAGTACCCGTGCAATACAAAGAAGAAGCCGAAGTCAAAAATGCGCTTATCGCCAACGGCTGTGTGGTGTACGGTTCCGTCGAAAGCAGTATTTTGTTCCGCGGCGTCAAAGTCGGCAAAGGCGTCAAGATTAAGAACTCCGTCATCATGGAAAATTGCGATCTGAAGGACGGAGCGCTCATTGAAAACGTCATTTGCGACAAGAACGTTATCGTAAGCAAAGACAAGTGGCTTAAAGGCGCACCAAATTACCCCCTCATCGTGACCAAGAACGTGACGATTTGACGGAATTCCCGGCAGGTGGCTTTTTTGTAGCGCCGCCTCCTCCGTTACATAAGCCGCGAGTGAAATATGACGAGCGTCGTATACTCATACTCGCGGCTTATATTTGAAGGAAACTCGATGACATAATGCGAAGTAGGGAGTGTTTTACTTGGCAAAAGAGAAAAAAATCAAAAAAGACAAGGAAAGCGAAAAGCTCAAGGAAATATTGAAGATGCGCTTTATCAATACGGCGCATTTGATGTGGGGGCGTGATATAAACGAACTCACCAAACAGGAAATATATCAAACAGTCGCGGCAACGGCGAAACAATATATCACCGAAAAATGGATTAAGACCAACAAAGCTTACATGGAGCGCGAAGAAAAGCAAGTCTATTACTTCTCCATCGAGTTCTTGATGGGACGTCTCCTAAAATCCAATCTTATCAACCTCGGTATGGAAGAGGCGGTGGCCGAATGTTTGGACGAACTTGGCATCAATCTTGACACCACCTTTGAAGAAGAGCCGGACGCAGGGCTTGGCAACGGCGGCTTAGGTCGTTTGGCGGCGTGCTTCATTGATTCCATGGCGGCGCATCGTTTGCCGGGACACGGTTGCTCCATTCGTTATCAATACGGCTTGTTCGAACAGAAAATCATCAACGGCAACCAGGTGGAAATTCCCGACAACTGGCTGAAAGACGGTTTCGCCTGGGAGTTTAGGAAGCCCGATAAAGCAATCAACATCAAGTTTTACGGCAATGCCTACATGAAGGACTTGGGCGACGGCGAACTCGAACTCGTCCACGAAAACCCCATGATCGTCATGGCGGTGCCCTATGATGTGCCGATTGTCGGTTACCATTGCAATACGGTCAACAATCTTCGCCTGTGGAACGCCGAAGTAAACCGCGATTTTTCCGATTACGGCACGTTGACCCATGAGCAAATGCAGGCCAAGAACAATTACCGCAACTTCGTCGAAAGCATAACAACCTCCCTTTACCCGGACGACAGCTCCTACGAAGGTCGGCGTATGCGCCTTATCCAAGAATACTTCATGACTTCGGCGGGCGTACAGAGCATCGTGCGCCACTACAAAAAGACCGGTATGCGGATAAAGGATTTTGCCAACAAAATCGCCATCCACATCAACGATACCCATCCGGCGGTGGCGGTCGCCGAACTTATGCGCATCTTCGTCGATGAAGAAGGACTTAACTGGGCGGATGCTTGGGCGATAACAAAAGACACCATCGCCTACACGAACCACACGATTATGCCCGAAGCGCTTGAAACGTGGCCGGTTGATATGTTCCGCGAACTTTTGCCGCGTGTATACATGATTATCGACGAGATTAACACGCGTCATTTGGAAGAAGTCCGCGAGCGTTACCCGGAAGACGAACAAAAAGTGCGTGAGCTTTCGATTATCGAGAACGGGCTTGTCCACATGGCACGCTTGGCGGTCGTTGGCAGTCACAGCGTAAACGGCGTGGCGAAGATTCATACGGAAATTTTGAAATCGACGACGCTCCGTCATTTCTACGAATACCGTCCGCGCATTTTCAACAACAAGACCAACGGCATCACGCACCGTCGTTGGCTCATGGGCGCAAACCCCGAACTCATGAACCTCATTGATGAGACGGTGGGGTCGCGGCGTTGGCACCGTCACCCGGAGCAACTCGATCTGCTAAACGACTTTGTGGATGACAAACCCTTCCTTACCGAGCTTGGAAAAGTAAAACAAATCCGCAAACAGGCGCTTGTCGATTACATCAAGAACAAGGAAGGCGTAGTCCTTGATCCCGCGACGATATTTGACATCCAAGTAAAGCGCATCCACTCGTATAAACGCCAGCTGATGAACATTTTGCACATAATGTTCCAGTATTACCAGCTCAAGACGGACATCAACTACGAGATGTTGCCCACCACCTATTTCTTCGGCGGCAAGGCGGCGCCCGGTTATTACATCGCCAAGGAAACCATTCGCCTCATCAACGCCGTGGCGGCGAAGGTCAACAACGACAAGGATATTCATGACCGCTTGAAAGTCGTGTTTATCGAAAACTTCGGCGTGTCCATCGGCGAAATCGTGTACCCGGCGGCCGAAGTCAGCGAACAAATTTCCACGGCCTCGAAGGAAGCATCCGGCACGGGCAACATGAAATTCATGATGAACGGCGCGATTACCCTCGGCACCATGGACGGCGCAAACGTCGAAATTCACGAAGCGGTGGGCGACGAAAACTGTGTTATATTCGGTCTGAGAGCCGACGAAGTTTTGACGCACTACGCCACGGGTACTTATTCGGCGTGGGACGAATACAACACCAATCAAAACGTCCGCACCGTTGTCAATCAGCTGGTCGACGGCAGTTACGGCGATTTCCATTCGCTTTATGATTATCTTATCCACGGCGGCGACGAATTCTTCATCTTGAAAGACTTCAACTCCTACACTTGGGGACACGAAGAAATTATGCGCCGCTATCAGAAGCGTTATGAATGGTTGCGTTCGTCGGCGATTAACATTGCCAATTCGGCACGGTTCTCCTCCGACCGGACGATCGACGAATACGCAAAGGAGATCTGGCAAGTTAAGCCGGTAATGATTTCCTGACGCACTTAACATTGTTTGACATGGAGGCTTTGCATTGAAAACAACCGGTTTAACCGACGAATTGGCGCTTAACCGCTTTCATCGCGGGACGCATAACCGCGCTTACGAACTTTTGGGCGCACATTTTACCAAAATCGGCGGCAAAAAAGGCGTACGCTTTGCCGTGTGGGCAAAAAACGCCGCGAGTGTTGCCGTCGTCGGCGATTTTAACGGCTGGGACACAACGGCCAACGTCATGGAACGCGTTGCCGACGGCGAAATTTGGACGGCCTTCGTCGCAGGCGAAGATTTGGAAGGCAACTTGTATAAGTTCGCCGTGACGCCGGCTGTCGGCGGCGCACCGCTTTATAAGGCCGACCCTTACGCCGTTTGCGCCGAACAGCGTCCCGGCACGGCATCGCGGCTCTACGACATCAACCGTTATGTTTGGCACGACGAAACTTATCGCGAACAACATAAACGTGAATCGTCCTACGACAAACCCATGTTCATCTACGAAGTACACGCCGGGTCGTGGCAGAGGAACGCCGACGGCACCTTTCTTACTTATCGCGACTTGGCGAAAAAACTCGTTGACTATGCGGCAGACATGAATTACACGCACATCGAATTCATGCCGCTTGCCGAGCATCCTTACGACGGTTCGTGGGGCTATCAGGCGACGGGCTTTTATGCGGTGACGAGCCGGTTCGGGACACCGGACGATTTTCGTTATCTCGTTGACTGCGCACACAATCGCGGTATCGGCGTTATCATGGACTGGGTACCCGGACATTTTGCCAAGGACGAGCAAGGGCTGTCTGACTTTGACGGTACGCCGCTTTATGAATCCGACAACCCGCAGCTTGCCGAAAACAAAAGCTGGGGAACGTTAAATTTTGATTACGGTCGCGGCGAAGTGCAAAGTTTCCTTATTTCAAACGCACTATATTGGTTTGAGGAATTTCACATAGACGGCTTGCGCTTAGACGGCGTCGCCAATATGCTGTACCTCAATTTCGGGCGCGGCGAGGGAGAATGGACGCCAAACCGCTACGGCGGCACAAGCAATTTGGATGCCATGGAGTTTTTGAAGAAACTGAACGAGACGGTGTTCAAATTGCACCCGCAAGTGCTGATGATTGCCGAAGAATCCACGGACTGGCCGCAAATTTCAAAACCCGTCTACATGGGCGGCATGGGCTTTAATTACAAGCAGAACATGGGCTGGACGCACGATATGCTCCAATATACGGCGCTTGACCCCGTGTACCGCAAGTGGAACCACGACAAAGTAACATTTTCCTTCATGTACGCTTTCAACGAAAATTTTGTCCTGCCGCTTTCCCATGACGAATCGGCCAAGGGCAAGGGATCGTTAATCGGCAAAATGCCCGGCGATGATTGGCGGAAATTCGCGGGGATGCGCGGTTTCTTTGGCTATTTTGTTGCGCATCCCGGCAAGAAGCTTATCTTTATGGGCGACGAATTCGGCCAATTTAACGAATGGAACGCCAACGCCAGTCTCGATTGGCATTTGACCGACCAAAGCGAAATGAATGCGAAAATGCTCGCCTTCAGCAAAGCGCTCAATAAATTTTACGTCGAGCATCGTGCGTTTTGGCAAGTTGATTTTGATTGGAACGGGTTCAGCTGGATTGACAGCAACGACAACGAGAACAGTATATTTTCTTTCATCCGCAAAGCAGACAATGCCGACGATTACATTATCGTCCTGTCCAATTTCACGCCGGAGGTACGGCAGGATTATCGCATCGGCGTTCCCGACAAAGGGACGTACATCGAAGTGTTTAACAGCGATCGGGCAGAGTTTGGCGGTAGCGGCGTCCTTAACGAAGGCGATATTTACACCGAGGATATTGGGCTTCACAACCGCGCCCAATCAATAAAAATAACCGTGCCGCCCTTGGCGACGATTTATTTACGGCTAAAGGATGCCGAAGAACGCTACAAAGTCGCGACGGCCAAAAACGAAGCGATTGATGTGCCCTACGAACGCGCCGACGACAACGTGTGGCAAGCGGTTGATGAAGAAAAAACCATCCCGCAACCCCGTCGTAACAGCGAAAAACCGGCCAACGCCGCCGCAAGCGATGACAAACCGCTCAAAAGGCAACGTCGCAAATTGACCGAAGAAGAAAAAGCGGCGCGACGCGAAAAAATGGCGGCGAACCGTGCCGCCAAGAAAGCCGTCGGCATTGCGCCGAAACAAAGCGGCGGCAATCCCAAGAAAGAAAGCGCCGTCGATAAAAATGAACCGAAAAAACGCCAGCGCCGCAAATTGACCGAAGAGGAAAAAGCGGCGCGGCGCGAAAAAATGGCGGCGAACCGTGCCGCCAAAGAAGCCGCCGGCATTGCGCCGAAGCGGGGCGGCAAAAAGCCAAAAACCAAAGAATAACGACGAACACGATTTTTTAATCTCCGCAAACGATCCCAATTACAATCCGGCCGCCTCCTTCAAGGCGGCCGGAGCGGAGATTTCCTTTTACGAAAGCTGCAAGACCACACAATAATATATAGATCGTCGCGACGAACGGACGACTGCGGAAAGTTGTCCCGTCGCAACGAAGGGGGATACAAAAATGAAGGTTCTCTATGTAGCGTCCGAAGCAGTACCTTTTGCCAAAACCGGCGGGCTTGCCGATGTGGCCGGTTCGCTCCCGAAAGCTTTGCGCCTTGAGGATGTCGATGTGCGGGTCATTATGCCCAAATTCGGCAAGATAAATCCCGAATATTTGAACAATATGGAACACGTTTACGACGGTTCGCTCAACGTATCGTGGCGTTCCAAATTCGTCGGCGTCGATAAGTACGAATTGGAAGGCGTCACTTATTATTTTGTCGATAACCAGGAATACTACAATCGTGAAGGCTTTTACGGCTACGATGACGATGCCGAACGTTTCTCCTTCTTCTGCCGCGCCGTATTAAACCTTTTGCCCGCGCTGGATTTTTGGCCGGACGTCATTCACTCCAACGACTGGCACGCTTCGTTAATCAGCGTGTTCTTGAAACTCGAACACAACGGCGATGAGCGCTATGACAAGATTAAGACCTTATTTACCATCCACAACCTGAAATACCAAGGCGTGTTCCCCAAGGACGTTATGGGCGACGTGTTGGGCTTGGACTGGAAATACTTCAACAACGGCGATCTTGAATTTTATGATGCGGTAAACTTCATGAAGGGCGGCATCATTTACAGCGACTTTATTTCTACGGTCAGCCGCACTTACGCCCAAGAAATTCAATACGATTACTACGGCGAACACCTCGACGGGCTTCTCCGCAGCCGCCACGACGATCTTTACGGCATCGTCAACGGTTTGGATTATGATCGCTACAATCCGGCCACGGACAAGAACCTCTTTGAAACTTACGATGTCAATTCCAAAGACCGCAAACGGGACAACAAAACACAGCTTCAGACGTTCCT
>CAJORE010000141.1 GCA_905236595.1 uncultured Selenomonadaceae bacterium
ACAAGGAATGACGACGAAGCGTAGTGGTGCTACGCTGAGGAGGAATGACGCAGTATGCCGGAAAAAGACCCGGCAAGGGTGCGGACGATTATGCAGTATTTCTTTAACATCATTGACGGGAGGAATTTACTTGACGGCAAAAGAAACGGCTATGGCCGTTGCGGCGGCGGCCAGCGCCAAAAAAGCGTCCCGCATTGTCATTATGGATATGGCGGGCGTTATGCTGGCGACGGATTTTTTTGTGGTGGCTTCGGCCAATACGGCTACGCAGGTGCGTGCCATCGCCGACAATATCGAGGACGAATTGAATGAAAAAGGCATTGCCTTTGCGCGTAAAGAAGGCTACCGCGAAGGCGAGTGGGTGCTTTTGGATTATAACAGCGTCGTGGCGCATATTTTTCGGACGGACGCCCGGGATTACTATGCGTTGGAGGCTCTTTGGTCGGATGCCGCGCAAACGCCCTATGAGGATTGAATATGCCGCAAGGTAAACTTTTGCCCGCCACCGTTGCCGAGCTTACGGCGGTGCGCCAAAGCGACATCGGTGTCTTTTTGGACGCGCAGACGGGCAATACGAGCGACGATATTTTGTTGCACAAGACCCAACAGACCGCCGCAGTAAAAATCGGCGACAAGGTAAAGGTTTTTTTGTATCTCGATCCCAAGCGCCGATTGACGGCGAGTATGCGCGTGCCGAAAATGCGCGTGGGGCAGGTGGCATACTTAAAGGTCATAAATGTTGCCAAGGATGGGGCTTTCGTCGATGCGGGAGCCGAACGGGGCATATTCATGCCTTTCGCGGGTATGCGCGGGCGCCCGCAGGTCGGCGAGCGGGTTTGGGCGAAACTTTACACCGATAAATCCGGACGATTGGCGGCGACGATGGAGGTTGAGGACGAACTGCGTCGCGCCGCCGTTGTTGCCAAAGATGTGAAAATCGGCGCCAAAGTAACGGGAGCGGTGTACAATATCACCGACAGCGGCGCATTTATGTTTACCGACGAGCGCTACATAGTGTTTATTGATCGCCGTGAGATGCCTTGTGTGCCGCGAGTCGGCGAGCGCATAACGGCGCGGGTGACATTTGTTCGCGAGGAGGATGGTCGGCTTAATGCGTCGTTGCGCGAACAAAAGGAAACGGCGCTTTTAATCGACGCCGAAGCCGTATTGGGCGAACTGAAAGCGCGGGGCGGCGCTATGCCCTATACCGATAAGACATCGCCGGAAGTGATAAAGGCAAAATTCAATTTATCAAAAGCCGCGTTTAAGCGTGCATTGGGACATCTTTTGAAAGAGAACAAAATCGAGCAAAAGGGTGACTTGACGGTGTTGAAATAAACCCGCAACAGTCAAAGAAAGAATATAATCATGTTGACAGCGTATTTTGTTACCGATGTGGGGCGCGTCCGTGCCAATAATGAGGACAGCGGCGCCGTTATCGGTAAGAATGTCTTTGTCGTGGCGGACGGCATGGGCGGTGCGGCGGCGGGCGAAAAAGCCAGCGGTATCGTCATTGAAGTTGCGCGGCGTATGCTGACGGACGGCACCGCCTCGTTGGATATGGCGATAACGGCGGCCAATGCCGAGATTCTTGCCGCCGCCAAGGATAATCCCGCGCTGAAGGGCATGGGGACTACGGCTACTCTTTGTCGGGTTGCCGCCGATGGCCGGGGCGAGTTTGCCCATGTGGGGGACAGTCGGCTGTATTTGTTGCAGGCAGGCGCTTTGCGACAGTTGACCGAGGATCATTCCTATGTTGAAGAACTCATTCGCGACGGCAAATTAAGCCGGGACGAAGCGCGTTTTCACCCGATGAAAAATATGCTCACCCGCGCCGTTGGGGCAGAGACGACGGTGAAAATCGACAGCGGCGTATTTCAAATGGCCGATGGTGACGGGTTGCTTCTTGCCACCGACGGTTTGACGAACATGGTAAGCGATTTTGACATAAGGGACATAATGCAATATGAAGGCGGCAACACGGCGCAAAAACTCGTGGAAGCGGCGTTGGCGGCAGGCGGTCGGGATAACGTGACGGCGCTTACGGTGGTTTATCATGCGGATTAAACGCAGGAGCCGCATTGCCAAAAACGAACCTGCTGCGGCGCAAAGCACCAACGTTCTTTTGGCGGCGGCGTTTTTCATTTTGGTTTGCGGCATGGGGACGCTGGTCGTAAATTCCGCGACGCCGGAGACGGCAGACTACATATTGACGTGGTTGCCGTGGTTGGTGGCGCTGTGTTTGGCGGCGTCATTCGTGCAGTTTGTCTTGGTACACGTAAAATCAAGGCCGAACCTGCTGTTGTTTCCGTTAGCCATGACGGCGGTCGCCGTGGGATTGGTCATGATTGCCCGCCTAAATCCGCCCCTTGTTTTGCCGCAGATAAGGTGGCTGTTAATCGGCATGGCCGTTTTGCTCGTTGCCTTGCGCCTTAATCGGCGTTTGGGACGCTTGCCGGGCAATTACCAATATGTATGGGGACTGCTCTGCTTGGTTGTTCTTTTGACGGCGATAATTTTCGGCACGGAGATTGGCGGCAGTCGCAACTGGCTCGTTATCGGTTCGTTTCGTGTGCAACCTTCGGAGTTTGCCAAGTTGCTGTTGGTGTTGTTTTTGGCATCTTTTCTGGCGGATCACCGCTCGCTGTTGACGGAAAATAAGCGGCGGCGTGTGCCGCCTTTGCGGTTTATCGCCCCGTTGATTGTCGTTTGGAGCATGGCGGTTTTGATGTTTGTCATTCAGCGGGACTTGGGGGCGGCGTTGCTCTTTTTCTCGCTTGCCGTAACCATGACGTATATGGCTACGCAAAACAAGGCGTATTTGTTGGCGGCGTTTGCTTTTTTCCTGCCGGCGGCGGGGGTGAGTTATCTTTTGTTTTCGCACGTCGCACGGCGCTTTGACATTTGGCTTGATCCGTGGCAAGACCCGACGGGCGCGGCTTATCAAATAGTGCAGTCGCTCTTTGCTTTCGGCGCGGGCGGCGTATGGGGGCGCGGCTTGGGCGACGGCGCACCGCTTCTTATCCCCGAAGTGCATACGGATTTTATCTATGCCGCCATTGCCGAAGAACTGGGGCTTATCGGCGGTCTGGTTATCATTGCTTTATATGCGGTGCTGTTTTTTGAGGGCATAAAGATTGCTTTGGCGGCCGACAATGACGGCAAGATGCTGTTGGCGGCGGGGCTTTCGGCCATGTTTTTCTTCCAGTCGTTCTTTATTATCGCCGGTGTCAGCAAATTTTTGCCGTTGACGGGCATCACGCTCCCTTTCATAAGCTACGGCGGTAGCTCTATGGTCGCATCCTTTGCGACTTTGGGGGTGTTGCTGTCGCTTTCGCGGGGAAAATAACCATGTATCATCTATGAGGAAGTAACCTGCCGTGAATATCGACCGTAATGACAATAAGGGCGACATTCGCCGCGGCATAACGCAAACGGCGCAAGTCCTTCTGTTGCTTATGGCGTTGCTCGCCGTCCATATCGTTTATTTGCAAATTTTTGCCGCCGACGAGTTGGCGACCCATCCGCTGAATCGCCGACATGGGCAAATTGTCGCCGGGGTTATGCGCGGCAGTATATTTGCCGCCGACGGTGCTGTTTTGGCGTACAGCGACGACACCGGACGGCACCGACCGCTAAATGAAAGCGCGGCTTTTGTTACCGGTTATGCATCGGAGAAATTGGGCAGTACGGGCATTGAAAATTTTGCCAATTACGCCTTGAGCGGCGAAAACAGTATTGCCGAAAAGTTCGGACCCGTCGGTAAATTGTTTCGTTCGCCGCAAGGTGCGGACGTGTGGCTAACCGTGGACAGTCGTTTGCAACGGGCGGCGCATACGGCGCTGAGCGGCAAACGCGGTGCGGCAGTCGTGTTGGACGCGGCGACGGGCGCGGTTTTGGTCATGGTGAGCGAACCTGCTTTTGACCCCAATACCGTCGATTTGGATTGGGATAGCCTAAACGCCGACGAAAATCGACCGTTGTTAAATCGTGTGACGATGGGAATGTATCCGCCCGGTTCGACGATAAAACCCGTAATTGCCGATGCCGCCCTTGCCGAAGGGATTACTTCCGACAACGAAGTTTTTATTTGCGAGGGCAAGTTGGACGTGGGCGGCGGATATTACATAAGCGAAAGTCACGAGGCGGTGCATGGGCGGGTGAAGCTTGCCGATGCCGTTGCCGAGTCTTGCAACGTCGCTTTTGGGACGCTGGCGGAGCGGTTGGGAGAAAAAAGACTGCGGAGCGTTTTTGAGCGGTTCGGATTCGACCAAACCGGAGCGGACGAATTGAATTGGAATGCGGCGCATTTGCCGCCGACAGCGTCGCCGTTGGACGACGGCGACGTGGCGCAACTCGGTATCGGCCAAAGCTATCTTTTAACGTCGCCCATGACCATGGCGCTTACGGCGGCGGCTTTTTTCAACGGCGGCGAAGTAATGCGGCCATACATAATTGATCGCATTACCGATGCCAACGGCGACGATGTGTTAAAGACCAAGCCGCAGGTGTACTTTACGGCGACGACGGTCGAAAGAGCCGAAAAGATAAAAAATTATTTGCAGGGCGTTGTTGATCGCGGGACGGGCAGAGGAGCACAGTTACGCGGCGCGACCATCGCCGGGAAAACCGGTACGGCGGAGAATCCGAACGGCGAGGATCACGCATGGTTTATCGGCGGCGCAACCGTCGGAAAAAAGCGGGTGGCTTTCGCCGTTATCGTCGAAAACGGCGGCAGCGGAGCCGAAGCCGCCGTCCCCGTGGCGCGGGATATTGTGGCGGCGATGAGGGACAATGGATAACGGAGGATTATCATGAGCGATAAGCGGGTACTCTCGGGGCGATACGAACTTGTTGGTCTTGTCGGTTCGGGCGGTATGGCTGACGTGTACAAAGCCCGGGATTTGCTTTTGTCGCGGCAAGTGGCGGTGAAAATCCTCCACGAAAGTTTTCGGGGGGACGCCGAATTTATCGGCAAATTCCACTTGGAGGCAAAAAGCGCGGCGGGCCTTACGCACCCTAACATTGTCGGCATTTACGATGTGGGGGTGGACGGTGCCGATCATTACATTGTCATGGAATATGTCGAAGGCGATACCCTGAAAAGCCGGATAAAAAACGGCGGCATTTCCGTGGGGAGCGCCTTAAATATTGCTCGGGAAATTGCCGAAGCTTTGGCGCACGCCCATGAACGTAATATTGTGCATTGCGACATAAAGCCGCATAATATCCTTATGACCGCCGATAACCGCGCCAAAGTGGCGGATTTCGGCATTGCCCGTGCCGTGACCGAATCCACTATGACGTACAGCGGCAACGTGGTCGGCTCGGTGCATTACTTTTCGCCGGAGCAAGCAAAAGGTTCGTACATAACGCCAAAATCCGACGTCTATTCCTTGGGTGTCGTGCTGTATGAGATGTTGACGGGGACTTTGCCCTTTACCGGGGAGACGCCCGTCGCCATTGCCATGAAGCATTTGCAGGAACCGCCGCTATCCGTCAGACAACATAATCCCGATATACCGCCCGTTATAGATGCCATTGTAATGAAAGCGCTGGAAAAAGATCCCGCCAATCGACCGACGGCCGCCGAGTTTGCCCGGGATTTGGCGGGAGCGCAAAGCATGATGGTCGGCGGCGGCAACGAAGATCCTTTTGCCACGCGCATTATCGCCGCCGTTGATGATAAAACGCCGGAAAAAACTTCGCGTCGCAAAAATGACAAGTCGTTTTTCAAGTCTAAGTTGTTTGTGCTTGGGTTGGGCGTTGTTTTGATATTCGGTTTTGCGGCGGGAGCGTTCATTTCCTTCGGCAATTTTTTCGGAGAAACGACGGAGATTGCTGTTCCCGATGTGGTGGGCAAACAGATGACATTGGCGCGGCAGATTTTGGAGGACGAACATCTGCGCGTAAATGTTGCCGAGACTTACGATGCCGCCGTTCCCGCCGGACAAGTGGTGTCGCAAAGTCCCGACGGCGGCGCCAAAGTGAAGACGGAGCGGCTGGTTACGATATATGTCTCCAAGGGCGGCGAAAATACGGAGATGCCGGATTTAATGGGGCTTACCCGCGCCGATGCCGAAGCTAAACTAAAGCGTATGGGCTTTGTTTTGGGATCGGTATACGACAAATTTTCCGACAAAGATGCGGGGACGGTCGTCGGGCAAGATCCTCGCGCCGGGGCGACGATTGCCAAGGGGGATCGCGTAGATATTACCGTATCGAAGGGCGAACAGGAAAAGAAGAAGAAGAAGGTCAGCGTCCCCAATGTGCGCGGCGGCACTCTTGATGCCGCCAAAAGCAGCATTTTGGATCGCGGGCTTGCCGTGGGCAACGTGACGAAGGAGGCCAGCCGTCAAGCGGCGGGAACTATCGTCAGTCAATCTCCGTCGGCGGGAAGTGAGGTGGAGGAAGGAACGAACGTCAATTTGGTTGTGGCCGAAGCGTTTGAAGAGCCGACCGCCAAAAAGGAAGAGACGAAATCGGCTTCCAAAACTGCCGCCGCTACCGACAATGCCGAAACGCCTACGTTCGGCGACGCGGTAAAGAGCCGATAACATCTTTGGCGGCGTTTGTCAAAAAAAGTTTGACTTTTTGCCTTTTTTGTATTACACTAAAGCTCCCCGACGGTTTGGGGGGCAATTTTTTTGAATAAGGTGATAAAATGGCAAAGGAAACATTTGAATTTCAAGCTCAAACACGCGAATTGTTGGGGCTGATGATTAACTCGATTTACACAAACAAAGAAATATTTTTGCGCGAACTTATATCAAATGCGTCGGACGCTATCGACAAGTTGCATTTTGCTTCATTGACGAACCGTGATTTGGTGGCGGACGGCGAGGATTATGAAATTTACTTAAAGCCCGACAAAGAGAACAAAACCCTTACCGTTTCCGATAACGGCATCGGTATGAATCGCGACGAACTGGTCGAGAACATCGGGACAATCGCCAAATCCGGCACAAAAGCGTTTTTGGAGCAGATAAAAAAAGCTAAGGAGGACAATGCCGATCTTAGTGAGAAAGAGCTTATCGGCCAATTCGGCGTGGGGTTTTATGCGGCGTTTATGGTGGCCAAATCCGTGGTCATTGTCACCAAGAAAGCCGGCGAACAACAGGCGTATCGCTGGGAATCCACGGCGGACGGCAACTACACCATCGAAGAAGCCGAAAAAGACGGGCGCGGCACGGACATTGTCATTTACTTAAAGGATGAATTTGTCGGCAGCGACGGCGACCAGGATTTTACCGATAATTATAATCTCAAAACCCTCGTCAAAAAATATTCCGATTATGTGCGCTATCCCATAAAGTTGGATTATGAGGTGGAGGAAACGCCCAAGGACGAAGAGGGCAAGGAAATTGAGGGCGCGGAGAAGATTAAGCGTATAGATACGCGGACGCTAAACTCTATGAAGCCGTTGTGGACGAAGAATAAGAGTGAGATTACCGAGGAAGAGTACAACGAATTTTTCAAGAGCCAGTTCCATGAGTGGGAAAATCCGATGGAGATTTTCCATACGAAAATAGAAGGTGCGCTCGAATATACGGCGCTTCTTGCCATTCCCGCCAAGGCGCCCTTTAACCTTTATCATTCCGACTATGAGCCGGGTATTGCGCTCTACAGCCGCCATGTGTTCATCATGGACAAATGCAAGGATTTGTTGCCCGACTATTTGCGTTTCATGAAAGGGCTTGTGGATTCGCCTGATTTACAGCTCAATATTTCCCGCGAATTATTGCAACAAAGCCGGGAATTAAAGACTATCGGCAAGGCTTTAGAGAAAGATATTCTAAAAAGTTTGGAACGCAAATTAAAGAACAAACGCGAGGATTACGAAAAATTCTGGAACGAATACGGCAAGTCGATTAAATTCGGCATCTACAACGCCCGTTTCTCCGGCGAGGGGTTGACTGACAAATTAAAGGATCTGCTTCTTTATGTTTCGTCCAAAGAAGGCAAACTTGTTTCGCTCAAAGAATATACGGAACGGATGCCCGAAAGTCAGACTGATATTTATTATGCGTCGGCGAAGGATAAAGAGGCGGTTGAAAAATTGCCGCAAATGGAGTTGTTGAAGGAGAAGGGCATCGAAGTTCTCTATATGTTCGATCAAGTGGACGAATTTGCCATCGAAGCGCTTCATGAATACAACGGCAAACATTTCCGCTCCGTCAGCAAGGGCGACCTTAATCTGTCCGATGCCGAATCCGAACAGGTCAAGAAGGACAATGAGGAGATCGCCAAGGAGAGCGGCGATCTTATGAAGGACATCAAAGAGGTTTTGGGGGCGAAAGTCAGCGAAGTAAAACTGTCGAGCCGCCTAAAATCCGGGGCGGTGTGCTTGGTGGCCGCCGAGGAAGGGCCGTCGCTGGCCATGGAGCAAACTTTTGCGGCCATGGAAGGCAACGGCGCTCCGAATTTCTTCAAAGCGCAGCGCATTTTGGAAATAAATCCGCACCATGATCTTTTCAATCGCTTGAAATCACTCCATGCGGCGGGCGGAAAGGACGGAGAGGATTTCAAGGATTATTGCGATCTTCTCTACACGCAAGCGTTGTTGTTGGAGGGCATCATGCCCGATGATCCCGCCGATTTTGCCGCCAAACTGGCCAAATTGATGGCACGATAAATTACAATAACATTAGGTAATGCGAAAACACCCCGACACGATATTGTTGTGCCGGGGTGTTTTGTTGGGTTCTTGGAGTTTCTTTTTTTTCGTGGTTCCTTATGCCTTTTTGGCAATATTCTTCTCGACCTCATCGAGTGTCCAGCCACGCAATATTTGATTGCGGACATGGCGGCAGACGGTTTTCGTTTTTAACACAACTTCCACGTCATCCGCAACGGATGAGCCGTCCGGCAAGGGTTGCGGGAAATTCTCCCTGAGTTTTTCGCGCAGATATTCGTTGTCTTGGCAACGGTCGGGGATTTCGCGTTGGGCAAACAACATAAGTTCACACACATAAACATAAGCTTTCTGTATTTCGTCGTTTTCGCCAAAATTGCCGATGGTGAAGGAAGGTTCGTTTTTTGCGTTGGGGAAATGGTGCTCTAGGCAGGCGAACAAATCCCGGGCATATTTTTCGGAGTCGACAAAAATAAAACTGCCGTGGCTCGGAGCGCCGATCATCTCCGTCATTGGCCGCCAAAACCGCAAGTCCGTACGCA
>CAJORE010000142.1 GCA_905236595.1 uncultured Selenomonadaceae bacterium
GTGGTGCTACGCTGAGGAGGAATGACGCAGTATGCCGGAAAAAGACCCGGCAAGGGTGCGGACGAATTATGCAGCGTTTCCTTAAATATACGGCATCTTCGACAATCGTCTGCGTGTCGCCGTCTGTCTTAGCGGGCGGCGCATAAGGAGGAGTTTTCGGAGACTGTCAATGTGCCAAACGCGCTAAAGGAGGCTGTCCATGTTCGGCAACCGAAAAAAATATATCGCCACCGCTGTGGCAATTTCAATCATGGCGTTTTCGGCGGGGATTGATCGCGACTTTGTCGTGTCGGCCGCGCCGCGAGCGGATATAGCCAAGATAAACGTAACGCCCAAAGGAAAATTTAAGTATTGGACAAAAGATTCGGCGGCGAAAAAAGAACTTACGGAATTTGTGAAAGATGTCACCGACGAAGGCAGCCGCAACTTTATCCCCAAGGAGGAACGCATTGCCGTCTTTGATTGCGACGGCACTTTTATGTGCGAGACGGGGCCTTATTATTTTGACTGGATGCTTTCCCTGCACCGCGCTTTGCGCGATAAAAGCTACAGCCCCACCGATGATATGATAAACGATGCCAACGAGATAGATGCGGCGATTCGCGACAAACACGTCAGCGCCGTTGTTGACGCCAAAATGCGTGATCTTTCTCCGAAACTCATGGCGGGGATGACCGTCGAAGAATATCGCGATTATGTAACGGCGTACATGAATACCACGGGGCTTGACGGCTTTACGAACCTAAAGGCGGGGGAGGCGTTTTATCTTCCCATGGCGGAAGTTATTTCCTATCTCACCGCCAACGACTTTAAGGTTTATGTCGTCTCCGGCGCCGAGCGCGAGGCGCTCCGAACGCTTTTGGACGGCATAATCCCCATCCCGCCGGAGCAGATTATCGGCAGCGACCATGTTTACCGCGCACTCAACCAGGGGAAGAAAGAGGCGAGCAAGTACTTTTTCACCGAGGACGATAAAATTGTGCGGGGGGATACGAAAGTTGATGTGAACCTTGCCGCCAACAAGGTGTTCAAAATTTGGCGGGAAATCGGCCGCCAACCCGTGTTGGCCTTCGGCAACAGCATGGAGGACGCCGGTATGCTCCAATACACGCTCGCGAACAACAAAAACAAAAGCGCCGCATTTGTGGTTCTGTGCGACGATACGCGCCGCGAATTCGGCAACGTCCACACCGCCGCCAAAATGGAACGCGCCGCCAAGGAATACGGTTGGCACACCATTTCCATGGCGAAGGATTTTGCCGATATTTACGGCGGCAAAGTGCGCATAATAACCAAACACGCCGGTGAAAAATAAGGAATTAGAGGCATAACCATGAACAATTACGACGTTGGCATAATCGGCGCCGGTCCGGCGGGGATTTTTGCCGCTTACGAACTTATCACCAAAAAGCCGAAGCTGAAAATAGTCGTCTTTGAAAGCGGCAACTCCGTCGCCAAGCGCCGTTGCCCCATAGCGACCGGCCAAGCCAAAACCTGTCTGCGTTGTTCTCCCTGTTCGGTCATGCGCGGCTTTGGCGGCGCCGGCGCCTTCTCCGACGGCAAATACAATTTCACGACGGCTTTTGGCGGACATTTGAACGAGTATTTGCCCGATGCCGATGTCATGGAGCTTATCCGTTACGCCGACGGCATCAATTTGCGCCACGGCGCACCGACGAAGATATTTTCGACCGCCAATTCAACCGTTGCCAAAAAAGCCTTAAAGCACGACCTGCACCTTCTGCACGCCAGCGTGCGCCATTTGGGGACGGAAAACAACCTCAAAATGCTGACCGCCATATACGAATTTTTGCGCGACAAAGTCACCTTTCGCTTTTTGACGCCCGTGCTCCACATAAAAACTGACGGCACGGGGGATAACGCCTTGGTGACGAAGGACGAAAGCTTGGCGGCAAACTACATTATCGCCGCTCCCGGCAGAGCCGGCGCAGAGTGGTTCACGGACGAGTGCCGCTTGCTGAAAATTCCCCAGGAGAATAACCGGGTGGACGTGGGAGTGCGCATTGAAGTGCCGGACGAGATTTTTAACCACATAACCGACGAAGTGTACGAAGCAAAACTTGTGTACCGCACGAAGCGTTACGGTGATTTTGTCCGCACTTTTTGCATGAATCCCCATGGACACGTGGTCATGGAGAACACCGACGGCATTGTCACGGTGAACGGACATTCCTACAGCGAGCCGAAACTGCAGAGCCAAAACACGAATTTTGCGCTGTTGGTCAGCAACCGTTTTACCGAGCCGTTTAACGAGCCGCACAAATACGGAAAGCGCATCGCGTCATTCTCCAATATGCTGGGCGGCGGCATTATCGTTCAGCGCTGGGGCGACTTGGTCAAAGGGCATCGCACCAATGCCGACCGCATGAGCAAGTCCTTTATGAAGCCGACTTTGGCGGCGACGCCGGGGGATTTGTCCTTGGTGCTCCCTAAGCGCCACCTGGACAACATCATGGAAATGGTGGAGGCGCTTAACAAAATAGCCCCGGGCATGACGAACGACGACACGTTGCTGTACGGGGTGGAGGTCAAGTTTTACAGCGCCCGGACGAAGCTGACGAACGAGCTTGAGACAAACTGCCGCAACATCTTTGCCACGGGCGACGGCGCGGGCGTGACGCGGGGATTGTCCCAAGCCTCCGCCGGCGGCGTTTATGTGGCGCGCAACATCTTAAAGCGCATGGATGGCGGCACATGATAAAATTAGTAAACGTCAGTAAATTTTTCGGCGACAAGGCGGCGCTTAAAAATATCAACCTCACCATTAACGACGGGGAAACCTTGGCGATAATCGGCGGCAGCGGCAGCGGCAAATCGACGCTGTTGCGCTTGCTTATCGGCTTGATTCGCCCATCCGGCGGGCAAATTTTCATCAATCGGCAGGATATTGCGCATTTGTCCGAAAAGGAGCTTGATAAGATCCGCTTGAAAATGGGCATGGTTTTTCAGTATTCGGCGCTCTTTGATTCGATGACCGTCGGCGACAATGTGGCGTTCGGTCTTCGCGAACACACGGATTACGACGAAAAAAAAATCCGCAGTATCGTCAGGGAGAAATTAAGCTTGGTGGGGCTGCCGGACACGGAGCGCATGATGCCCTCGGAGTTGTCGGGGGGCATGAAGAAGCGCGTCAGTTTGGCGCGGGCGATAGCCATCGAGCCGGAGATAATTTTTTACGACGAACCAAGCTCCGGTTTGGATCCCGTGACCACCGCCAAAATCGACGAACTTATAATGAATACGCAGCGGGCGTTAAACGTGACCAGCGTCGTCGTTACTCACGACATGACGAGCGCCGTGACTATTGCCGACCGCATAGCCATGGTTTACGCCGGGGATTTGATTGCCGTCGATACGGCGGAGAATTTCCGGAATATCGACGATCCGCGTATCAAGGCATTTTTCCGGTGAGGAGTGAACGGATGACAAACGAAGCAAAAGTCGGCGCCTTTACGTTGGCGGGCTTGGGATTGTTGGTGTCGGCGGTGTTTTATTTGGGCGGGCTTTCGTTAAAGAGCGAAGAAGGCTACACGTTGTACGCCGGTTTTCATCAGGTTATCGGCGTTACGCCGCAGGCGGATGTCATGTTGTCGGGTGTCCCCGTCGGCAAGGTGCAAAGCATTGTCAACGACGGCGGCGGCGTAACCGTTACCATGAACATAAAGCCGGGAGTAAAAATCCCCGCCCAAAGCGCCGTTACCGTCGGTTCGTCGGGGGTGATGGGCGAAAAATTCATCAACATCGTGCCGGAGGATGCCCACAGCCCCGCCGCTCAAAACGGTGATTATTTCATCGGCACCGACGAAGAAGGCATGGACACCGTTTTTGCCAAAATGAGCCATGCGCTTACCGATGTGCAAACGTTGCTGTCAAACATCAACGATATGGTCGGCGATCCGAAACTCAAGGCTTCGGTTGTTGCCATGACGCACAACATGGAAGGCGCCTCCGGACATATAAACGAATTGACGGCTGTTCTTGAGGCTATGGCCAAGGATAACCAAAGCGACATTCGCGGCATTGTCGCCAACATGAACGGCATTACGGCGTCCCTTGACCGGACAATGGTCAGCGTCGAAAGCATGATGCAAAATGCCGACACCGTCTTCGGCGACCCGCAAACCGCCGCCAATATCAAAGCGACGCTCCAAAACGTTAAGGATACAAGCGATAAGATAAGTCACATGGCAAGCAACATGGACAAAACTTTCGGCGACCCCAAAACGGCCGAGGATTTGCAACAAACCATCGCCAACGCGAAGAAACTGAGCGATCGCGCCGACAAGATGCTGGGCAAAATTGCCGAAGTGAAGGTCACTCCGCAAGCTGATGTCATGTACAGCGGCAAGAAGGACGATTACAAGGCGAATCTGAACGTGGATATTGGCGCGGAACAAGGAATGTTCGTCAGCTTCGGCGTTGATGACGTGGGGGACGCGGATAAGGTAAACGCCCAACTTGGCACCAAAAGCGGGAATTTTGCCCTGCGTGCCGGGGCGATTAAAGGCGAAGCGGGGGTAGGCACGGATTATTACGCGGGTAAAAACTTAAAGCTTTCCGCCGATGTGTACGACATGGATGATGCCGCGCTCAGGCTTCGCGCCGAATACGCCCTCAACAAGAAGAGCGGCACATATCTTTTGGGTGAGTTCGATGACGTTACGGACAGCGAAAAGCGCACGGCATATTTCGGACTGCGCCAAAAATTTTGACGGGACAAAAATTCTTGACGCAACAACCGTTTGTTAGTAAAATTGTCCACGACCTATAAATTCAAGGAGGCAACGGTGATGCGAAAGACGCTCCACCATATTAAACGAAAACTTACGGCAACGCTGACGGCGGCCATTTTGGCTCTGCCCGTATATGCAGGCAACGGTCTTTTGGACGATACGGCGGTGGCGGAGGCGGACGTGCGCCCGTCGGCGCATTTGGCGCAACGGGAGATGAAAAAGGAAAGAAACTACCAATCAAATTCGCTCTACGCCCGCGCCCACGAACTGATTTACGGCCGGGACGGCGCGGTGGAATTGAACGCTCGTCCGCGCATTGCCGTTCTTGTAAACGGCGATGAGGACTTGGTCGTTGCCGACCGGGTGAAGAATGAAATTTATCGGCAACTCCGGCAGAAGTTTCCCCGGGAATATTTTGCCCTTATCAAGGGTACGGACATGAACACGCGGCTGTTGCAATACGCCGAGGAAATGTATTACGACCGGCGCGAGGACGCAAACTCGCAACAATCAACAAATAATGACGAACACAACGCATCGGAAGGATTTTTGCCCATTGTCGGCGACATCTTTGCCATACAATCCACCGAACGAAAGACCGGCGAATCGGCGGGCAAAAACTCTCGCGTAGATGTTGACGGTATGCCCGTCGGTATGCGGCCGCGAGGATTGGCGGATATGCGGTGCGAAGATTACGTTCGCGCCGGGAAGGAATTCGGTTACGATTATGTTTTTGTGGCAACTTTGAACAGAGGTAAGAGCGTGTCTTATAGCCACAACTATATTTTGTTCTCGCAAAAAACCAATCGTGACAATGTATGGTTGCGGTTGCGGTTCGTTGATGTTCAAAAAGGCAATTATCTTTATCGTAACGATGTGGCGGCGGCGGCGAAACGACATAACGGCTGGAACGGCGAACGCACGTTGGCATCTTCGGTGGGCAAGGCCATGAACGAAGCCTTAAACGACATTGAAGTCGATACGGGCGTCGGGCGACGTTAAGGAGCGCACCATGAAAATACGGAAATTGGCGGCGGTTTTCGGTACGGCGTTGCTGCTTACGGCATCGCCCGCCTTTGCCGAAGAGGAAATAGGCGATTACGATTATTTTGAAGAGCCGGACGACAACACGATTACCCGCGCCAAAAACACGCCGCGCAGCAATCCGCCGGATAGCGGCGAAGAAATCGACGAAGAAGGCTCTGCCGACGGCTGGTTCTTCAAGGGCGGCGAACAATATCCCCGCGAGAGCGAACCCGAACTTTCGGAAGAGGAAAAAAGGATAGAAAAAATTCGCAAGCAACGCGCCAAGGTCAAGGCTAACGACGAAAAAAACGCGAAAAAGAAAGCCGCCAAAGAAGAAAAGCGCATTGACAAAGAGGCTCGCGCCGAAGAAAAAGCCATCGAAAAAGACGAAAAAGCCAACCGCAAATTTGCTCGGCAGCAACGCACCCGCTACGCCAAACTGTTCAAGGACAACGAATTTACCTATTACATGGACACCTCAACGGCGCATTGGGTGAAA
>CAJORE010000143.1 GCA_905236595.1 uncultured Selenomonadaceae bacterium
CGTAGCACCACTACGCCGCGCTCCTCCGCCTCGTTCAGGAAAATTTATCCTGCGCGCTAATCTAAAATTTATTTCTTCACAGTTCCTAAGGTGAAATAAAAACATATCAGTGTCGGATGAAAAAATAGTGACCTTCCGAAAACGTATGTCCTAAGTGCCGCAAAAAAATGGGTGTTTAGCAGGGAAAGCCCTAAACTCTTTTGAGCAAGGGAAACCTCCAACGACTATCTCCTTGAGGGAGAGTAAAACCGCAAGCAGCCGATAAAACCATACTTGGTGTGGGAAAGGGCAAGGCGGAAGAAAAATACTGCCCCGTATTTAACGGGTGAAGATATAGTCTGCGCTCATGTGAAAGCATGAGAGGTCTGTCGGCGACGATAAGACTGCGGCGAAAGTTGCGTTTCGCCGTGAACAAGATAATATATACAAACCTTTGGACACATATACATAAACGAAAGGCACATAAGACAAATTTGTCAAGAAGTCTTGCCGCCCGGCAAGGGGCTTTGCTATAATCACCTTAAACGAAAATGTGGAGCGAGGTGAGAAAATGCAAAGAGGGATAAGGATTAGACCGTTACCGACCAAGGAGCAGGAAACCTTATTTTGGAAAAGTGCGGGAACGATAAAAAGATTGCCATGTGTATATAAGTCTGTATAGGTTTGTATATATTTATCGTAGCGGAAGGCATTGTCAACAGTTTCCTCCAAAAAGAAAATGCGGGGGTGTCTGCCAAACTGTAATAATGAGGTAAAAGCGCACAATGTTGTATCGGACACTTATGATTTTAAGCAAAATAATTTGCCTTATGCCCTACGGTCTTTTGATGGCGCTGGGAAGATTGTTGGGGAATTTGTATTATCTTTTGATAAAAAAACAGCGTAATCGCGCCATAAAGCAGATGATGCCGGCTCTTTGCGTGTCGGAGCCGGAAGCGAAAGCCTTGGTGCGCGAATCTTTTGTTAATTTGGCGCGCAATATGCTTGAGATTATGTATATGCCGAATTTGAATTCAAAAAATTTGTCGCAATACATAGAAATTGACCACATGGAACGCATGGAATCCGCTTTGGCCGAGGGACACGGCGTAGTTGTCCTGACGGGGCATATCGGCACATGGGAATGGCTAAGCGCCGCGTTCACTTTGAACAATATGCCGACGACGGCGATAGCCAAAACCCAACCCAACGCCGATTATACCAAAGCTTTGAACGAGCTTCGTTCAAAGATAAACATGGAGATTTTCTCCCGCGGCACCAGCGAATTGTTGATGGCGGCCAAGGCGCTGAAAAAAGGGAAGATTCTGGGATTTTTGGCCGATCAAGACGCGGGTCCGGGGGGGGCTTTCATTGACTTTTTGGGCAAGACGGCTTCGACGCCTATGGGACCGGCGGTGTTTTCGCGCAAATATAATTCCCCCGTGTTGCCGTGTTTTATTTTGCGTCAAAAAAGCGGACGTCATAAAGTCGTTATCGGCGAGGCTTTGCGTTATGAAGATACCGGCGATACCGATAAGGATTTGTTTAATTTGACGGTAAAGATGACGCGCATTTTGGAGAACGTCATTCGCGAAAATCCCACGCAATGGCTTTGGTTCCAAAAACGTTGGAATACCGCGCCGGATATGCAAAAGACCAAACATCATACCGTGAAAGCGCAGGATAAGCCATGAACCGCATCGGGAAAATTTCGGTTTTTGTCGGCGCCGCTTTGGCGGCGGCTTTGGTGGCGTGGGCGGTAAAGACCGTGCCGGAACCGCCGCCGCTCGTAACAAAGGACGATTCGCCGCGCATAATGAGCTACGACGGGAACGTCATAAGCGAAGAAAAGGACGGCAAAAAAGTTTGGGACGTATCGGCTAAGACGTCGCGTGTCGATATTGATACGCAAAATGCCGAGATGGAAGAAATAACGGGGCATTTTTATGCCAAAGACGGGCGCACCGTAACATTGACGGCCAATCACGGCATATATATCAGCAAGGAGAAAACAATCCATCTTGACGGCAATATCGAAGCCGTTACGACGGACGGCATAAAGCTGACTTCCGCCAAGTTGACCTGGAACGGCAAGGAGGAAATTTTATCCGCCGAAGAAGATGCCGTTTTGACCAAAGACGATATGAAGGTGACCGCAGACAAAATCGAAAGTCTGAACGGATTTTCGCAAATACGGGCGGTGGGACACGCTCATTTGGAAAAGGGGATGAAAAATGAAAACGAATAAAATAGCATTGGGAACGGCGCTGTTTATGGCGCTGAACGTCGGCATAATATTTGCCGCCGCCGAAAACATCCCTGCCGAACTTGATGCGGACACCGTGGAATACGATATGAAGACGGGCGTCGTAACGGCGACCGGCGATGTTTTGATGAAGCGCGGCACGGCACGGGTCGCCGGCGCCAAAGCCGTGTACAACGTCAACACCCAAGAGGGCATGGTGGAAGGCAATGTCATAGCCGTGCGGGACGATATGCGGATTACCTGCGCCAAAGTCGTGTCCGACGGGCAGGAACACATGACGGCTTTCGGCAACGTTTACGGCACACAGCTTGACCGTGAGTTTGTCGGTGAAAAAATAGACTATTATCCCAACCAAAATCAATACATCCTAATCGAAACCGGCGGCCGGATAAGCAACAAGGACGGTGTATTCACCGCCGATCGCATGGAAGGCTGGCTTAACGAAGAACATTATGTCGGCACGGGACACGCCCATTTGGTAAGCCCGCCCCGCGACCTTGAAGCCGGCGGTGATCGCTTTGATTATTTTGCCAAAGAGCGGGGCAAATTGGTTATGACGGGCAATGCTTGGGCGGTGCAAAACAACAACACGGTAAAGAGCAACCGCATTACCATGTATTTGGCGGAAGATAACAGTAAGGCGCAATAGGGAGGGTTTTGCCGGTGCGAATCGAGGCGCGAAATTTAGTTAAGGCGTTTAAGAAACGAACAGTCGTGGATCGGGTTTCCCTCAACGTCGAGACCGGCGAAATTGTGGGGCTGTTAGGGCCGAACGGCGCCGGCAAAACCACTACGTTTTACATGATTGTCGGCTTGGAGCAACCCGGCAGCGGCGATGTTTTTTTGTCGGACATAAACATCACCCATTTGCCCATGAACAAGCGGGCGGCACTCGGCATAAGCTACCTTACGCAGGAGGCGTCGATTTTTCGCAAGCTCACCGTTGAAGAAAACATTATGGCCATATTGGAGACGACCAAACTTTCCCGCGCTGAGCAAAAGCATAGGTATGAAGGCTTGTTAAAGGAATTTAATATTGCCCATGTCAAGGAACGAATCGGCACGGAACTTTCCGGCGGTGAGCGGCGACGCGTGGAGATAGCGCGTTGCTTGGCGTTAGAGCCGCAATTTATTTTGTTGGACGAACCCTTTGCCGGAGTTGATCCGTTGGCGGTGGCGGATATTCAAGAGATTATCCGGTACCTGAAAGAACGGGGCATGGGCATATTGATAACGGATCACAATGTCCGCGAAACATTGCAGATTGTTGATCGCGCCTATATATTGAGCGCCGGCAAAATCCTGTTGGAGGGTGACAGCCAAACCATAGCCGAAAGCCCCGTGGCAAAGAAATTTTATTTGGGCGAAAAATTTTCGCTGTGATACGGTCTTTTGTCCGAATAAGGCGGCGGCTGATGTTTCGCATAAAACGAAGATTAGAGGTATTACGATGCGCATAAGGATTCTCGACCGCTATATTTTTCGCGAAGTTATCCTGACTTTTCTTTTTGGTATATGTGCATTTTCGGCGGTTTTTATCGGTTCGGGAACGCTTTTTCGCATCGCCAAATACATTACCGATTACGGCGCTTCCTTTGAGTCGGTGGTGAAGATTTTCATATTCGGGTTGCCCAATATCATCATGTGGACCTTCCCCATGTCAATGCTCTTGGGCGTTTTGCTTACCTTCGGCCGGTTGTCGTCTTCGTCGGAGATAACCGCCATGAAGTCCTGCGGTATCGGTTTTTCGCGCATTGCCGCGCCGGCTGTCGTTCTTGGCATATTGGTCAGCATCGTGGCCATTATCTTTAACGAACACGTTGTCCCTTGGGCAAATACCGCTTACAGCAATGTTGTATATTACGAAATTCAAGGCAATACGACCATGAAATCCCAGGAACATATCGTAATAAAAGACATTGACAAGGGTGAAATCCGCCGTTTGATGTACGCCCGTTACTTTAATGCCGATACGCAAACGTTACAAGGCGTTGCCATGCAAGACTTCGACGAGAATGGGAAACTTTTGCGTGTGGAAAATGCCGAATATGCGGATTGGAGCGGCAAGGAATGGACGCTGCATAACGGCATAATGTACGACGTCGGTTCGGTGAACGGCGACCACACCGTCCGCTTTAACACGCAGGTTTTGCCCATAGCGGCGGCGCCCAAACAGATTATGCGCGAACAGAAAAAGCCCGAAGAAATGACGATGAAGGAATTAAAGGCGCAAATTTCCATAATGAAGACCCAGTACGTCAACACCAGCAAACTTGAAACCGAACTTTACCAGCGCATAACCGTTCCCATGGCGAGTTTGATATTTGCGCTTATCGGCGTACCGTTGGGTTTGCAACCGACGCGCAATTCATCTTCCATGGGTTTTGCCATGTCGGTAATCATCATCTTTTTCTATTATGCGGTAATGACACTTGCCAATGCCCTGGGCAGGGGCGGCATAATGCCGCCTGCTTTTGCGGTGTGGATACCGAACATCATCGGTTTGATAGCGGGGGCGGTCTTGATACACCGCGCTTCAAGGTAAGAGGAGTTTTTTTATGTATGGTGCGCTACTTATCGGCGTATTGGCGGCAGCGGGCGGCTTAATTGCTTTTTTGGGCGATTGGTTAGGCACCAAAATCGGCAAGAAACGGTTGTCGATTTTCGGCTTGCGCCCCCGGCATACGTCCATGGTCATAACCGTTTTGACGGGTGTCGCCATAACGACTTTGACTTTCGGCGTAATGGCGGCGGTATCGGAGAATGTTCGCACGGCGCTCTTCGGTATGGAGCAGCTCAATAAGAACATGAAAAAAACCCAAGACGAACTGCAACGGGTGTCCAAGGAATTGTTGGCGGCTGAGGATGAACGGCAAAAAGCGGCGATAGCGCTTGTTCACGCGAAAAAAGACGTTGCCGATTTGCAAAAGGAACAAGAGGACTTGAAGGCGGAATCGGAGCAGTTGGCCGAGGGCAATCGCCGTTTGGCGGAGGAAAAGGAAACGTTGACGGCGCAAAACGAGGAGCTTTTCGCCCTTAACGAAGATCTTGCCGCGCGCAATGACGGACTGTTGGCGCAAAACAGCGCGTTGGCCGAGCAAAACAACGCGCTTACGGCGCAAAACGGCGCGTTGGCCGCCGATAACGGAACACTTGCCGCAGCGAATGATACATTGAGCCGCGACAATGCCGCATTGGCCGATCGGGCGCAAAAGTTGCGCGAAGGTTTGGTGGCGGTTCGCGAAGGCTCCATTGTTTATCGCGCCGGTGAGGTAATCGCCGCCGGAGTGATTAAGGGCAACCGTCCCGAAAGCGAAATTGCCGAAGACTTAACCGATTTGATAAATACCGCCAACAACGACGTGAAACAACGTGAAGGTGATTTGGGCGAAATATGGATAAATTCCGCCGAATACGAAGCGATTATCGGCAAGATAGCCGCCGCGCCCAAGAATATGTTGGTTCGGATAACGGCGGCCGGCAATCTTATCAAAGGCGAACCGGTTCATACAGCGGTGGAGCTTTACGAGAATGACATAATCTATCGGAAAAACGAATTTGTTATTGCCAAAACCTTTGACGTAACGGATTTGACGGAGGACGAAGCGGAGAACCTGCTCCTTGACTTCTTGCGCGATGCCAATGCGGCGGCGGGAAATCGCGGCGTTTTGCGTGATCCGATAAGAGGATCGGTTGGCGTAATGGACGGCGCCCAGTTTTACACTTTGGTGGACAAGCTTCTTCCCTTGTCGGGAACGGTGAAACTTACGGCCTTTGCCAGAGATGATACGGACGCGGCAGGCCCCATGCGGCTTAACATTAAAATCGAAGCGGAAACGTGAGCGGTGGGCGGCGATGAAGGTGATTGGTTCAATCGGTGCAACCGCCGACCTTGACGA
>CAJORE010000144.1 GCA_905236595.1 uncultured Selenomonadaceae bacterium
ATATTATATATCCAAATTTTTGACCAATTTGGCATTTTCTTCAATAAATTGTCGGCGCGGTTCGACGCGATCGCCCATGAGAATCGTAAACAATTCGTCGGCTTCCTGGGCATTTTCCATATCGACGCGCAACATGGTTCGCTCCGCCGGATCCATGGTTGTCTCCCAAAGCTGTTCCGGGTTCATTTCGCCCAAGCCTTTGTAACGCTGAACCGTTGCGCCGTCGCGCCCCACCTCCGTCAATTTTTTGGCCAATTCGTCATCGCTGTATGTGTACCAATGTTTCTTTCCTTTGCGAATTTGGTACAGAGGCGGTTGGGCTATATAGACATGGCCGTGTTCGATTAACGGTTTCATATAACGGTAAAAAAAGGTCAACAACAAAGTGCGGATATGCGCTCCGTCAACATCGGCATCGGTCATGATTATTATTTTGCCGTAACGACGTTTGGCGAGATCGAAATCTTCGCTGATACCCGTACCGAAGGCCGTTATCATGGTACGAATTTCCGCATTGGCAAAAATTTTGTCCAAACGCGCTTTTTCGACGTTTAATATTTTGCCCCGCAACGGCAAAATGGCTTGGAAACGGCGATCGCGTCCCTGTTTGGCGCTGCCGCCTGCCGAATCACCCTCGACAATATATATTTCCGCCTGTTCCGGATCTTTTATGGAGCAATCCGCCAATTTTCCGGGGAGGGAGTTTACTTCCAACGCATTTTTGCGACGGGTCAATTCGCGGGCTTTGCGGGCGGCTTCGCGAGCCCTTGCCGCCATTAAAGCCTTATCCAATATTTTTTTTGTCTCGACGGGATTTTCTTCAAAATATTCGTTTAACCCTTCGGTGACAATGGAATCAACAATGCCGCGCACTTCCGAATTGCCGAGCTTGGTTTTGGTCTGCCCCTCAAATTGCGGATCGCGAATCTTCAGCGATAAAACGCAGGTCAAACCTTCGCGCACATCTTCGCCGGACAGATTCGCATCGTTGGCTTTCAACACGTTTTGCCGCCGGGCGAAATCGTTGGCGGCGCGGGTCAGCGCCAACTTAAAGCCGGCCAAATGGGTGCCGCCTTCTTCGGTATTTATGTTATTTACAAAACTGTAAATATTTTCTTGGTAACTGTCATTATATTGCAGGGCAATTTCAACGATGGTATCGTCCTTGGTTCCGTTGAAATAAATTGGTTTGGGATTTATTTTTTCCTTTTTGCGATTGAGATGTTCGACGAAGGAACTGATACCGCCTTCAAAATGAAAAGTGTCGCTTCTGCCTTCTTCGCGTTCGTCGGTAAGCTTAATGTTTATACCGTGGTTTAAGAAGGCCAATTCGCGCAAACGATGTTTTAACGTATCGTAATTGTAAGTGGTGACGGAAAAAATTTCCGGATCGGGGGTAAAGGTAACCATTGTTCCCGTTTCGTTTGTTTCGCCGATAACGGATAATTTTTTTACGGTATTGCCGCGAGCAAAGGAAATATTGTGGATTTTGCCGTCCCGTTTAACCGTTACGTCCATTTTTGTCGAAAGGGCATTGACAACGGATACACCCACGCCATGCAAACCGCCCGAAACTTTATATCCGTCGCCGCCGAATTTGCCGCCGGCGTGCAACACGGTCAACACGACTTCGACGGCCGGTTGGCCGCTTTCGTGCATATCAACCGGGATGCCGCGTCCGTTGTCAATAACGGTGATACTGTTGTCGCGACGGATAATAACTTCAATGGCGGTGCAATAACCTGCCAATGCCTCGTCAATCGAGTTATCGACCACTTCGTAAACCAAGTGGTGAAGCCCGCGTTCGGAAGTGCTGCCGATATACATACCCGGACGCATTCGCACGGCTTCAAGGCCTTCTAAAATTTGAATTTGACCGGCGCCATAGTCCCCTTTGACGGCCGTTACTTCAACGGCATCTTCGGTGGTGTTTATGGTAACGCCTTCCGTATCGGGAGCCGGTTCAAGCTCCTTTGTCAAATCGTTCGCTTCCGCTTCGTTATGGGAATTTGTCTTGTTATCATTGTTGTTTTCGTTATTGTCAATAATTTTCTCATTTTCCATGAATAAATCCTTTCAAAAGTATCCGAAGGAAGTAACCGGTCGGTCATTATTGTATTGTCTGTTATCGGTATCAGCCGTCGGATATGGCCAACATATTTTGCCAAAGAGCGCGATTTTGCAAAGTCAGCGAATTTATTGCGGAATAATACACGGCGGTGTCGGTTAATACGGACGAGCGGATTTTTTTTCCGTCGGGCAAAGCTTCGGTTATGGTCGGTCGCATCTTATCGACGTATTTGCCGTCCAAAATGGCGATAATGTCTTTGGTTCTGACGGTTATGTCGTTACCGATATGTAAATACATGATTTATTTACCTGCATTTCGCAAAAAATCAGCTTTTTTCAATGGTTTGAATTTTTCGTTTTTGGCCATATCATTACGGAGATGATAAAGGGTTTCGTTGACCATGGGTTCGGTAAGTTCTTCGGGTGGTAAGCATTTATACAACATCACCAATTTGTGTGCGGCAATTTTTTCATAATTGTCAATGCGCATCGTAAGCGCCAACTGTTGAACCATGCTTATCCGCACGTCGGTTATATCTTCGGGGGTGCAGTCGATTACCTTTGTTATTTCCGCATATCTTGCCCAGGGGTATACATCAAGGTATTCCCGTATTTTATTTTTTTTTATTTCTTGTTGTCGGCGTCGGCAATCGGGGCATAATTTGCGATCCGGCGGGCAAAGCGCCGCACAGGAGGCGCATTTGTGCCATTTGTTCCGTTTTCGTTTGGCCGTCAGTTTTTTTTGTTGTTTTATGAATTCGGCAATTTTTTCCCGTAAGGCATTATCTTGGACAAAATGACAAATGTCGTTGATTTTTGCCTGTTCCTTCGGTGAAATGTTATGAACGGCGGTTTGTTTTCGCTTGACGCTCAAGTTGATTGCCGCATTTTTTTTGTTGTTGTCGTCGAATAATATATGGGGACGATTGACAAACACTATTTTTTTGGCAATTTTTTCGCCGGCAAAATTATTTGTTTTTTGAATTATTTCCTCGCCGAACATTTGTATTTCGTTGCGCCATGTGGCATCCGGCACGTAAAGCATCAATGTGCCTTTTTCTATTTTGGCAACCCGTGAATTTTTGGCGACTTTTTCGCCCACGACCTTGTCCCAATGATATATGGTGTAGCGGCAACGATAACTGTGTTCAAATTTTCTTCCCAGGGCATGAATACTTTTGGGAATTATTGTAGCCATATTTTCCAAATCGTTGTATTTTTTCATGACATATTGTGAACCGTGCCGTTTTTTACCTGCCATAAAAAAACGTCTTGCCATGCGGCAAAAAAATTTTTATCGGTGGCGGTGATGATTGTCTGTATTTTTTTTTCACGCAAAAAAGCGGCTAAACTTTCCCGTCTTTTGGAATCAAGTTCGCTCATGACATCGTCCAGCAACAGCACCGGGTATTCGCCGGTTTCTTCGTACAAAAATTGCATTTCGGCAAGTTTTAACGAAAGTACCGTGGTTCGTTGCTGTCCTTGGGAACCGTATGTTTTAAGAACGGTGCCGTTTATGTATGCTGTCAAATCGTCGTGCTGCGGGCCGATGCCCGTGGTGCCGCGGATAATGTCGGCATTTAACCTTTCTTGCAGTTGATGCAAATAGAAATATTCATCCAACGGATTGTTGTCGTTGTTGCCGTATACCTCATAATTAAGCACCAATTTTTCGTGATGATCGGATATTACGTCTTGGGCAAGGGCGGCAAATTCTGCCATTTTTTTTACGGCGGTTTGACGTTTTGCGGCTATTTTTGCAGCGCCGGCGGCGAATTGTTCGTCCCAAGGCAGCAGAGTGTCTTTGTCGGCCTTTTTCTCGCGGATGTTCTTCAGCAAGGTGTTTCGTTGATTAACAATGCGGTTAAATTTGCATAATTCGTGATAATAAGCCGGATTGGCTTGGGAAATTTCCCGATCGAGGAATTTCCGCCTTAGTGCCGGTGCTCCTTTTATCAGCATTAAATCTTCCGGCGAAAACAGTACGGCATTAAAGGATCCGATGATATTGCCGACG
>CAJORE010000145.1 GCA_905236595.1 uncultured Selenomonadaceae bacterium
GCACGACCAAATTGTTTGACGTGAATTAGGAACCATAAAGCAATAAACGGGAACCTCTGAAAACTCATTCTTTTCGTTTTTTCCGCGCCTTCGGCGCGGAAAAAGGCGATGGATAAGCAGTTTTTAGAGATGCCCTTAAAGTAATTACGACGAAAGAGGCTGTGATTGGCTAAGACTAAAAAGCGGCGCTCGGCGGGCGGCGGCGACAACGATAAATTGCAACCGCTAAGAAGGGCGTTGGCAACGAACAGGTGGGGCGATGCCGTGCGTATCGGCGGCGCGTTCCGCAATACGCCGCTGTGGGATTCGATGTGTTATTGTTTCGGCAAAAAATTGGTTGCCCTTCGCGATGCGAATGATACCGAGTCCTTGAAAACTTTGTTTCATTTCATGGACAAAAATGTTTCGCTCAAAAATATCGGCGAAGGCAAATTTATTTGGCTGACGCAAATGACAAAAGCTTGCGACGATTGTTTGAAATTTGTCGTCGAATACAAGATCGCCTTGATGGCGCGTGATTATTTGCAATCCTTGCCGAAGGATACGGCAATTTCGGCTTATGTCAAACGGGACGTGCATTTTTATTTTGCGCTGGCGGCTCTGCGTATGGGGGATATTGAAGGCGCCATCGCCGGATATAACGAAGTTTGGCAAATGGACGAGCGCTTGACGATTAGAGCCAAAACCTTCAGCAATTTGCTCTTTGCGGCGCAAAATTTGGATTTCAGCGATGAAGATTTGTTTGCCATGCACTTGGTTTACAACAAATTTTTTGCGGACATAAGCCCCTACGAATACGATATGCCCCGGTTCAAAGCGCAGGTGGCCGAGCGCGTGCACGGCGGCGGCAAAATTCGCATCGGTTACATCTCGCCGGATTTTCGCGAACACGTCGTTATAAAATTCATTTGCGGATTGTTTGCCTTTTACGATAAGGAAAAGTTCGAAATTTACGCTTACTCGACCGCCGAACGTGAAAAAGACACCGTTACGGAATGGATAAGCGAGCGATGCAAAAAATTCGCGGACATAAGCCGCATGACTATCGACGAAGCGGCCAAATTTATCCACGACGACGGCATAGATATTTTGGTGGATTTTGCGGGGCATACGGCCAACAATCCTTTGCCCATAATGGCGTATAAGCCGGCGCCTATACAAATAACCGGCGTGGGGTATATGTCTACGACGGGGCTTAGCGCCGTTGACTACATAATCTCCGACAAATTCATCGAACCGCCGGAATTTGGCGGCAAATATTTGACGGAAAAGCCGTTGTACCTCACCAGTCATTTTTCCTACAGTTTTTATAAGGACGAACCGCCGATGCCGGGGGGGGCGCCGTGCCTAAAACGCGGTTTTGTCACTTTCGGATCATTTAACAAGTACAACAAGTTCACCGATGAAATGCTTTTGGCATGGCGGGATATTTTGCGGCAAACCAAAGGCGCGAAACTTCTTTTGAAAGCCTTCGGTTTTGATGAACCGGATTTTTCGCAACTTGTAAAAGAACGGCTTGCCCGTTTGGGGTATGATTTGGATGCGGTCATAATCGAAGGAGCAAGCACAAATTATATGTCCCGTTACCTTGATGTCGATATTGCCCTTGACACATACCCTTATACCGGCGGCACCACCACTTGCGATGCGCTCTATATGGGCGTGCCGGTCGTATCGCGTTACGGCAAAAGACGCAACACCCGTTTCGGCCTCGGTATTTTGGGCAACATGGGGCTTTTGAGTTTGACGGCGGACAACGTCGAAGATTACGTCACATTCGCCGTGGGCTTGGCAAATGACACGGCATTGCTTGACGGTCTGCACAAAAATTTGCGGCGTATGTTCGCGCAGTCGCCCGTTGGCAATGCACGGCGGTACGTCGATGAAATGCAAAAAAAATATATGGAAATTTTGGGGTTTTCTGTGGTATAATATACCGTCGTTTATATCATGTGTGCATTGGCATGATGTTGAAGTCGCGTTAAGCGGCGGCATGGTTGGCGATTGGGGATTATCGGATAAAATTTTGGGGTCGGTGATTTGTCTTGCAACCTATCAGAGTACTGGTGGTGGACAACTCAATAATTTTTCGTGACGAACTTGCCGATGGCTTGATGAAAATATTGCCGGCGGGAAGTTTGGTTGAGCGTGCGTCTGCCCCCGTTGAGGCAAAGGACAAAGTGCGGTTGTTTCGCCCAAATGTCGTTTTGGCAAATTATGCCATGGCATCGATCCAGCTTGACGGCAAACGTTTTTTTTCGATGATCGCCGAATTGGTGAACGGGCCGGTGGTGTCGTTCGGTTCGGTCCCTTCGGGACGCGAAGGCGCCTTGCAATCGGGAGCGATTGACTATGTGGTAAAGCCGGCCGGCGGCGACATCAACGAAGATTTCTTCAAGACCTGCGTATCAAGGTTGCAGTTGGCCATAACCCGCTACAGCTTGTTGCCGTTCACCAAGGCCGCCAAGGCCAACGAAGAGAAACCGAAGATTAAGCCCGGCAGCATAATGACTCGCGCCGGTTGGCAAAAGGCGAGTGCGGCGGCGGCAACTCATAAGCCGCAAACGAATCGCGGCGTTACGATTGTTGCCTCCCCCGTCGCCCAGTCGCCGGTTAAACCCGTTGTTGCCCCGCATTTTGGCGGCGGGAAGAAAATCGAGTTGATAGCCATTGGTTCTTCCACGGGGGGGACGGAAGCGTTGTCGGTGGTCTTAAGGGAGTTGAAGCCGAACTTGCCGCCGATAGTAATTGTACAGCATATACCGCCGTTGTTTTCGCGGTTGTTGTCCGAGCGGCTTGACGAAGAATGTGTCATTCACGTCAAGGAAGCGGCCGACGGCGATATGGTGGCGCCCAATACGGCGTACATCGCTCCCGGCAGCAAACACATGACGATTGCGCGGGCGGGCGCGGGCATGAAGCTCACTTGCCAGCCCGGGCCGCGGGTACACAGCTGTTGTCCGTCGGTGGATGTTTTGTTTGATTCGATAGTGGAGAATATCGGCGGTCCCACGGTTTTGGGCGTCATATTGACGGGAATGGGTCACGACGGTGCGGCGGGACTTTTGAAAATGCGCCGCCTCGGTTCGCCAACCTTGGGACAGGATGAGGCCACTTGCGTCGTTTACGGTATGCCGCGTGCGGCGTATGAAATGGGGGCGGTGGCGCAGCAGTTGCCGCTTACCGCTATTGCTCCCGCCATAATGCGTATTGCCGGGGGAGCATAACAGCGTGATAAGGAGAGAACAATGTCGGCAAAAATTTTGGCGGGCAAGGAATTTGCGGAGCGGTTTAAGCTTGAGGCGAAATGCGACGCACAAGCAATAAAAGATAAATACGGTGTCGAACCGGGGCTGGCGGTGATTGTCGTGGGCGATGATCCGGCCAGCGCGGTGTACGTCCGCAATAAACACAGAACCTGTGCGGAGCTTAACATTTATTCGGAAGTCATCGCCATGCCCGCCACGGCGACCAAAGACGAGATTGTCGCCAAAATACGGGAACTTAACGCCGCCGAGAAAATTCACGGCATTTTGGTGCAGTTGCCGTTGCCCAAGGCCGTCTCCGGCTACGAAGCGGAAATTCTGGAAAGCATCGACCCGCGCAAAGATGTGGACGGCTTTCACCCGTTGAACGTGGGTAAACTTGTCAGCGGCGAGGCGGCTCTTGTTCCGTGTACGCCGCTTGGCTGTATAAAAATGCTTGATGCGGCGGGAATTTGCATAGACGGCGCACGGGCGGTTGTCGTCGGCCGGAGCAACATTGTCGGCAAGCCGATGTTGCATCTTCTTATGCAACGTCACGCGACGGTGACGGTTTGCCATTCCCATACGAAAGATTTGGCCGCCGTTACCCGGCAGGCCGATATTTTGGTTGTTGCCATCGGCAGGCCGCAAATGATTACGGCTGATATGGTCAAAGTCGGGGCGACGGTCATCGACGTCGGCATCAATCGCATTGCCGAAAAGAAATTGGTGGGCGATGTTGATTTTGACGGCGTCGCAAAAATTGCCGGCGCCATAACTCCCGTGCCGGGAGGAGTTGGATTGTTGACCGTGGCCATGCTGATGAAGAATGTTGTTACGGCCGCCAAAATGCAACTGTCGCAATAAAAGCCGTCGGATTTGTATTTCCTTAAGCGCGGTTGGGCGGGCGGCGAAATTTTTTTGCGAATTTCCCCGGAGAATGAATTTGAATATGGAAAAGACCGAAGAATATTTGCCTTACGCCGTGGGCGGGCTTTTGTATATGCCGGCGTTTCAGGAAAATATTGCCGCGAA
>CAJORE010000146.1 GCA_905236595.1 uncultured Selenomonadaceae bacterium
ATTATGCAACGTTTCCTTATATAATGATGCTCAGAAACCGCAAGCCGTACCGATTAAGTAGACAATGAGCGATATTACCCACGCGATGGCGAACATATAGACTGCGGAAAAGCCCATCCACTTCCAGCCGCCGGCTTCTTTCTTAATTGTTCCCAAAGCGGTGACGCAGGGAGTGTACAACTGACTGAAGACCATGAACGCAAATGCCGACATGGTGGTGAATGCGCTGCCCATGGAGGAGCCCATCATAATCTCGGCGGTTTCGGCGGCGTCCTCGGCCTCCGTGCTGACTTCTTCTTCGATGCCGTACAATACGCTTATGGTACTGATGACGGTTTCTTTTGCCAAAATGCCGGAGATAAGCGCGGCGCCGGCTTCCCATGTGCCGAAGCCATGCAAGGCAAACAGCCAGCTTATGCCGCTACCAATCGACGCCAAGAAACTTTCGCTCATGTCGTCTACCTGTCCGGCGGAATCGTAGTTCGATAAGAACCAAATGAAGACGCTGGCCGCAAAGATAATCGTACCGGCTTTGATAAGATAGCCTTTGCCTTTGTCCCACGTTTCGATTAACACCGAGCGCATATCCGGCATACGGTACGGCGGCAATTCCAACAAAAAGGTGGAGCCTTTGTCCTTAAATATTGTTCCGCCCAAAAGTTTGGCGGCGAAAATCGCGCCCGCCACGCCGATTATGTACATCAGAAAAACGACATTGGCGGCATTGTCCGGGAAAAACATCGCGGCAAAGAGTGCCATTACGGGAAGTTTGGCGCCGCAAGTCAAAAACGGCGTAACCAAAATGCTTACCATGCGATCTTTTTCCGAATCAAGCGCCCGCGCTCCCATAATCGCGGGAACGGCGCAACCAAAACTCATTACGAGGGGCATGACCCCTTTGCCCGTAAGACCCAAACGGCGCATTATGGGATCCATTATGAAAGCAACTCGCGCCATGTAGCCCGTCCCGTCCAAAAAAGACAGGCAGAAGAACAAAATGAAAATGAGGGGGACAAAGGTCAGCACCGCGCCCACACCGGCGATTACCCCGTCCAAAATCAGGGATTGCATCCAATCCGCAACCGCCATATCCTCTAATACTTCGGCGGCTGTTTCAATTAAGGCACCGTTTATAAATTCATCCAATGCGTCGGCAATGGGCTGGCCGATAAACGTAAACGTAATTTGGAATACGGCATACATGATGGCTAAGAAAATAAACGGTGCGGCAATGCCGTTCGCCAAAACCGCATCAATTTTTTCCGATTGCGAAGCGCCCACGTTTTCCATGGTTACGGCTTCCGCCATAATTTGATCTATGACATCGTAACGGGCGGTGATTATGGCCGCTTCAATGTCGGATTCGTTCTTGCCGCTGTTTTTGATGCTTTCGACGTTTTTGATGTGCGCTTTTATGCGGTCGGTGATTTCGTAATCCGCCATACGCGTTTCGGTGAAAATATTGAGCAACGTTTTTATGCTGTTGCCGTCGCGACCCACCGTCTCGACCACCGGCATACCGATGGCCGCTTCCAATTTTTTCGTGTCGATGTGCATACCGCGCTTTTTGGCTTCGTCTTGCATATTTAGATCGATAAGCAACGGCATACCGAGTTCCAATAATTGCAACGTCAAAAACAAATTGCGCTCAAGGTTTGACGCATCGACAACGTCAACCACCACATCAAGCTTGTTGTTCGCCAAAAAATCGACAACGATTGCTTCTTCGGGCGAACGGGCGTTTATGCTGTACGTTCCCGGCAAATCCACCACGGAAATGGAGCGGCCTTTGTACTCCAAATAACCGACTTTCTTATCCACGGTTACGCCTGGCCAGTTGCCGATTTTTTGTTTTGCGCCGGTAAGCCCGTTGAATATTGTGGACTTGCCGGCGTTGGGATTGCCCGTGAGGGCTACCGACAATGCGGACATCTGTTATGTACCTCCTGTTTTCTTAATTGATCATCCGACCTGTTTTACTTCGATAAGCGCGGCATCATCGCGGCGCATGGCAAGATTGTACGCTCGAAGTCCGATTGCGATTGGGTCGCCGAAGGGCGCCGAGCGCAAAACCGTGATCTCCGTGCCGGGTATAAGGCCCATGGACATAAGCCGCTGTTTGAGGGCGGATTCGCCGACGGCCGTCACGAGTAACCGCATACCCGTTTTCGCATCTTTCAAGGTCATATGGCTACGTCTCCTTTTAACAAATTGGCGGACATTTTCAAAAATCGTTATACGCTGTCGTATTTTCACTTACAACGCGAAGCGAGTACGGAAAACGATTGGCAGAATCAAGTTTTTGAAACGTTCTCCCATGTGAATGAATTCTTGCCGAGTGCCGCACATCGTAGATACGTCGGCAACATCGCTATGTGTATAATGACAATCATTATTGATTGATAACGATTGTCATTATACACATAGCGATGGAAAAATGCAACAGTTTTTTTAGGAAATACTGCATAAATGAGTTCGTGCCATTGCCGAGGGATTTTTTCGGCAGACAAGGAATGACGACGAAGCGTAGTGGTGC